>NZ_CALRZC010000274.1:0-10013 GCF_943372545.1 Variovorax sp. YR752
GGTGATGGTGCTGCTGGTCAAGGAGCACGGCCTGCAGTACCTGCTCGCGGCCACCGTGCTGACCGGCGTGCTGCAGATCGTGGCGGGCCTGCTGCGTCTGGGCTCGTTGATGCGCTTCGTCTCGCGCTCGGTCATCACCGGCTTCGTCAATGCGCTGGCCATCCTGATCTTCCTGGCGCAGTTGCCCGAGCTCACCAACGTGAGCTGGGTGGTCCATGTGATGACGGCCGCCGGCCTGGCCATCATCTACGGCTTCCCCTACCTGACGAAGGCCGTGCCGTCGCCGCTGGTGACCATCGTCGTGCTGACCGCGGTGAGCCTGGCGCTGGGCCTGGACATCCGCACCGTCGGCGACATGGGCCAGCTGCCCGACAGCCTGCCAGTCTTCCTGCTGCCCGACGTGCCCTTGAACTGGGAGACGCTGAGGATCATCGCGCCGTATTCGGTGACGCTGGCGATCGTCGGTCTGCTGGAGTCGATGATGACCGCATCGATCGTCGACGAGTTGACCGATACCCCGAGCAACAAGAACCGCGAATGCGTGGGCCAGGGCGTGGCCAACATCGCCACCGGCTTCATCGGTGGCATGGCCGGCTGCGCCATGATCGGCCAGAGCGTGATCAACGTGAAGTCGGGTGGCCGCGGGCGGCTGTCGACGCTGGTGGCGGGCCTGTTCCTGCTGATCCTGGTGGTCTTCCTCGGAAACTGGGTGGCGAAGATTCCGATGGCTGCGCTGGTGGCGGTGATGATCATGGTCAGCATCGGCACCTTCAGCTGGGACTCGGTGCGCAAGCTGCGCGAGCACCCGCCGAGTTCGTCCATCGTGATGATCGCCACCGTGGTCGTCACCGTCGCAACGCACGACCTGGCCAAGGGTGTCTTCGTCGGCGTGCTGTTGTCGGGCATCTTCTTCGCCCACAAGGTCGGCCGCGTGCTGCGCGTGGACCGCAGCCTCAGCGACGACGGGCGTACCCGCACCTACGGCGTGGTGGGCCAGGTGTTCTTCGCCTCGGCCGAGACGCTGATCAATGCCTTCGACTTCAAGGAGGTGATCGACCGCGTGACGATCGACGTGAGCCGCGCCCACTTCTGGGACATCACCGCGGTCAGCGCGCTCGACAAGGTGGTGCTGAAGTTCAAGCGCGAAGGCGCGCAGGTCGAGGTCATCGGTCTGAACGAAGCCAGTGCCACCATGGTCGACCGCTTCGCTGTGCACGACAAGCCGGGCGCCGTCGAACAGCTGATGCATTGAGGGGGAAGAACATGAACAAGATCCTTGCTTGCATCGACACCCGCGGCAACACCGATGCCGTGATCGACTGGGCGGCTTGGACTGCGGTCCGGCTGAAATGCCCCCTGGAGTTCCTGCACGTGCTGGAGCGACACCCCGAATTGGCCGCCGTCACCGACTTCAGCGGCGCCATCGGCGTGGATGCCCAGGAGTTGCTGTTGAAGGAATTGAGCGGCCGGGACGAGCAGCGCAGCGTGGCCATGCGCGAGGCCGGCCGCGAACTGCTGAGTCATGCCCGCAGCCGGGCGTCGGCAGCAGGTGTCGAACACCTGGATGCGCGACTGCGCCACGGCGACTTCATCGACACGGCGATCGAGCTCCAGGCCGACGCCGGCCTCTTCGTGCTGGGCGAGCACTACCACGCATCTGCGCAGGAACGCATCCGTACGGAGCACCACCTCGAACGGGTCATTCGTGGCGTGTCGTCATCGCTGCTGGTGGCCACGGCCGAAGCGTTCGAGGCACCGCAGCGTGTCGTCGTGGCCTTTGATGGCAGCCCCGGGGCGCGCAGGGCGCTGGCGCGTCTGGCGCAGCACCCGCTGGTGGCGGGATTGCCCGTGTTGGTGGCCATGGTCGCGCCAGACACGACGCTGGCGCGCCGGCAGCTCAAGGAAGCGCAGGCCGCGTTGCAGGCGGCCGGCGTCGTCGTCGAGACCGAGCTCGTGGCGGGTGAACCCCAGCAGGTGCTGCCCGAACTCGTCAGGCACCATGCGCCAGCGCTGCTCGTGATGGGGGCCTTCGGGCACTCGCGGCTGCGCCAGTTGCTGGTTGGCAGCACGACGACCAGCCTGCTGCGGCTGAGCAACGTGCCGGTCCTGATCCTTCGCTGAGATCAGGTCGGCCGCCGTCCGACAGCCGATCGCAATGGCCGCCGGCGCGTGGTGTGACCCTTCTAGCCGCATGCGCGCAGCCGGTGGCTGGAGCCGGCGCAACCGACAGCCACATCCGAGCCGTTGCAGACCTCGCGCGTCGGCCAGAGCGGACGGTCCGTGTTCAGTCTGCCGCGTCGGGGGCTCCGAGCGCGCGCCCGGCGAGGTACTCGTCGAGCGACCACTCGGCTTCGAGCCAGTCCTCGAGTTCGCCGCCTGGTGCGAAGCCGCGCGCTTGCGCGCGGAAGTAGGCGGCCTCCGCGATCATCGTGCGTCGGCGCGCAGCGCAGAGAACTGGCGTGCCCCTACCCGAGGCATCGCCGCTGCAGGGTTCAGGCGATTCGTCTTTGATCATGTCAGTGAGCTTCGATGCCATGCCGTGCCGTGCCGGGCCGGGTGCCGTGGCGCGTTGGGCTGCACGCCGTTTGCGCCGACAGCCCTCCGAGCGCGCCCTTCACTGCGGAGCCTCGAGCGCCGACGACATCGCCTTGCGACGCACTGCCTCGGGCCAGGTGGGCGCGTCGAAGGCGAGCGAGGCGATCGAGCAGGTCGGCAACCTCTCGATGTTCGCCGCCAGGTAGTGGCCGAACTCGGAGAGCTCCGGGTTGTGGCCGACGATCGCGACATGGTCGAACCGGTCGTCGAGGCCCTGCACGATGTCCAGCAGCACACGCGCCGAGCCGCAGTAGAGCCGGTCGTCGATGCGGATGTCGTCGGCACGCTGGCCGAATCGTTCCGCCAGCGCGCGTGCAGTGGTCACCGCACGCACGGCCGGGCTCGACAGGATCAGGTCAGGGCGCACCACGTGTTCCGAGCAGCGCCGTGCCATGCGCACGAGCTCGCGTTCACCCTTCGCGTCGAGCGGGCGGCCGCGATCAGCCAGCGACATCTCGTCCCAGCCGGAACTGGCGTGGCGCATCAGCAGCAGTGTCTTCATGGCGGGCGGTGAGTTCCTGTGGGGGCAGTATTCGATGCGTGCATGACGCTTGTGTTGCACGCGATCGCGCTGCCGCATCCAGGCTTGATCTGCCGCAAACGACGGTCGCGTCGCTGGTGCGCGCTCAGTCGTGGTGTGAGGCGACGTGCGGGTCCGGGCTGTCGGCCTGAGGCATGGCCGGTATCGGCTCCGCGACCACCTGCGTCGGCGCAGGGCGGGCGATGGCGGGGACGGGCGGCGCCGCGATCGCGACCATGACCTGTGCCGAGCGCCCCGGCACGAGCGGCCCGGCCGAGCCGCCAGCAACGATCCAGGCCTGGCAGCGGTGCGCATCGCACTGCAGCGCGTAGCTGACTTCGCTGCCCAGCAGTGCCTGCCAGGCGTGCGCCGGGTCGTGCCCCTGCCAGTGGAGATCGAGCGGGCGCGACCCGGCGAGGGCCTCGATGCTGCCCCGCAGCGGCGAGCCGCTGAGCTGCGCGAAGGTCTGCGCAGCCGCCAGCCGCGACACGCCGGTGGCGTCGATGTGCCAGCTGCGGCCGTGCCGGCGGATGTTCAGCATCGTGGCGGCCGGCGTCGTCGAGTGGGGCAGGGGGGCGGTGGCCTCGCCCATGTCGTCGTCGGCCGGCTCCGGCGGCAGTGGCGTCGGAGCGGGCCGCGGCGACATGCCGGAGTCGCCGTACCCGGGCGGCACGGGCGCGGCCGCCGGCGCCGGGCCGTCAGGCATCCAGCGTGCCACGGCCGCGGCGCCGGTGGCCACCAGTGCCGCAGCGGCCAGTGCCAGCCCGATGCGCCGGGATGGCGTGCGCCATGCCGCGCGTCCGGACGGCCGCCATGCGGGCACCGGCCCGTCACCAAAGTGCCGGTCGGCCTCGGCCTCGGCCGGCGCGAGCGTGTCGGCCAGCAGCGGTTCGCCGGCCGCGCCGCCGCGGTCAGTCACGGTGCGCTCCGCTCGAGCTGCGCCAGGGCGCTCGGCGCGTCGCTGCGCGCCGGCTGGGCGCGCGCCAGCTCGGCGAGCAGCGCGCGTGCTGCGCCAGCGTCGGTGCGTGCCAGCGCGACGGCCATCTGCAGCAAGGGGTCGTAGGCCGGGCGGAAGTCGGGGCTGGTGTGCAGCACGGCCAGCAGCGGCTCACGCACCTGCGCCAGCATGCGATTCACGTCGCCGCTCGGTCGCACCGAACGGCCGGCGAGCAGGTAGCGGTCGCGCGCCTGCCAGTAGGCGGCCAGGCGTCCGGACCATGCTGCATCGGCCGGCGCTGCCAGCAACTCGTCGGGCGCAAGCTGGAACTGGTCGAGCAGCGCGAACAGCCGCACCTTCGGTGCCGAATCGGGTGCGTAGGTGATGCGCGGTGCTCGGTAGGCCACCAGCGGGTGGTCGTCGCGGTTGACTGGCGCATCGCCGGCAAACCGGGCCAGCGCGCGCGGGCCGGCGACGAAGCTGCCGAGCAGTGCGAGTTCGTCGGGCAGGCCGAACTCGACCGGCGCGCGCGGCATGCCGTGGTCGGCGAGGCGGCCGCGCAGCACGGCCGGGTCGAAGCGCTGGCCGTTGGCGCGCGCGACCAGCCCGAGCACCGGCGTCTCCAGGCTGTGCGTGGCAAGCATCGCCCAGCCCTCGGGGTAGGCGAGCACGAACGCGGCGACGATGCTGCGCAGCGTCTCGAGATCGAGCTGGTGCAGCGGCAGCCACTGGCAGAACACGCCGCCGTCGGCCAGCCGCGCGCGCACGGCCTGGAAGTGCTCGACGGTGTACAGCGCCGCCGAGCCGCTGCGTGCCGGGTGGAAGTTGTCGGCGACGATCAGGTCGTAGCGCCGTGACGTGGCGCGCACGAAGCGGCGCGCATCGGCGGCGATCAGCGTCGGTGCGGCGGCGGCGCCGAGTTCGTGCGTGAAGTGCGCCGAGGCGGCTATCACCTCGGGCAGCAGTTCGACGGCTTCGACCTGCAGTCGCCGGTCCTGTGCCGCCGAGCCGGCGGTGACGCCGGTGCCCAGGCCGAGGAACAGTGCACGGCGCGGCGCCGGATGCAGCAGCAGCGGCAGCAGCGCCTGGCGCGCGTCGGCGAACAGCGTCGCGCTGCTGCCCTCCTGCTGGCGGTTGTCGATGCGCAGGCGCGACACGCCCTGTGCATCCTCGACGACGCTGACCGCGCCCAGCGCACCGTCGCGATAGCTGACGATGCGAGCGCCCTCGGGCAGGTCGACGAACACCAGCGCTGGTGCCCACAGCGCCATGGCCAGTGCTGCGGCAGCCGTCGCGCTCCACGGCAGCGCCGGGCGCGGCCGCCGCAGCGCGAGCAGCAGGTAGCCGGCCACCACCACCAGCAGCGCCGCCTTGGCACCGAAGGCCGGCGCGAGCAGCAGGCCGAACAGCAGCGGCGCGAAGGCAGCGCCGAGCGTGTTGACCGCCAGCGCGCGGCCGAAGCCGATGCCCGACTGCACGGCCTCGGTCGCCAGGTGGCTGAACAGGGCGCCCATCAGCACGGTCGGCGGCCCGAATCCGAGCAGGGCCATCAGCGCCTCGGCGGCCAGCGCCGCGGGCATGCCCGCCGCGGTGACGTCGAGCACGGCGTGCTTGAGCGGCTCGGCCGCCCACAGGCTGGTCACGCCGAGCAGGCAGGCTGCGGCGAGCGCGCCGATCAGTCGCTCGCGCACACGCTGCGGCTCGCCGCGCCCGGCCCAGCCACGCTGGTAGGCCGCCGCGCCGAGCGCGGTGCCGACCAGATAGACAGCCAGCAGCAGCGCGAAGGTGTAGACGGTGTTCTCGGCGAACTGTCGCAGCACGCGCACCATCAGCACCTCGTAGCCGATGCCCAGCAACCCGGTGGCAGCGAGCATCGGCAGCAACCCGGGCGCGCCGGCGCACGCTTGCGCGTCGGCGACCCTCTGGCGGCGCGGCACGGACCGGAACAGCCACGGTGTCGAGGCCGCACACACCAGGTTGAGCGCGGCGCACAGCAGCGCGGTGCGCGTCAGCCCGTAGGTGGGCACCAGCCAGAACGCCGCGGCGAGCACGCCCAGCACGGCACCGAGCGTGTTGCCCGCATACAGCGCCGCGAGCGACGCACCCGGCCGGCGGCCCGCGGCCAGCACGCGCTCCATCGCCGGCAGCGTCGCACCCATCGCGGCCGTGGCGGGCAGCAGCAGCACGAAGCTGCCGATGAAGGCAACGGTCCATTGCCAGGCCGGCGACGGGCGTTCGCCGATCAGCCCCAGCAGCGCCTCGCCGACCGGTGCCATCAACAGCACCAGGGCCAGGCTCCAGGCGCCGATGACCAGTTCGCAGACTGCATACCAGCGCACCGGCCTGGCGCTGGCCTCGACCTGCCTGCCGAGCACGAAGGAGCCCAGCGCGAGGCCGCCGAAGAAGGCGCCGATCACCGCCAGCACGGCGCCCGCCTCGTGGCCGAGCCAGACCGTGCCCTGCTGTGTCCAGACGACCTGGTAGGCGAGGGCGGCGAAGCCCGACAGCAGCATCAGCAGCAGCGCGCCGGCTGGATGGGCCGGGCGGGCCGCACCCTGAAGCAGCGCCGGCTCAGCCACCGAAGCGGATCCGGTAGCCCCAGGAGTCGATGTGCGTGGGAATGGCATTGAGGGCCAGCGTGATGCGGCGCGCGCCGGGGTTCAGCGGCACCGCGTGCATCAGGTAGCTCGGGAACAGCGCCAGGTCGCCCGGCTGCGGCTGCGGGCTGATCCACTTGTCGGCGTTGTAGGGGCCGGTGACGACGCCGGCATGGTCGTTCTTGAACGAGAACTCGACGCCACCGGGCGACTTCATGAACACCGTGCGCGAGTCCGGGTGCGTCTCGGTCAGGTAGAGCACGCCGGAGATGAAGCTGTTGGCGTGGTTGTGCATCGCCTGGCGCCCGCCGGTGTCGAGCAGGTTGACCCACATCTCCTTGATCGACCAGCCGAGCCGCTCGCCGAACAGCAGCTCGCCGAACTCGGCCAGCCGCGGCGTGACCAGCGCGGCGACTTCCACCAGCAGCGGGCTGTCCGCCGGGCCGAGCATCGCGGTGTGGCTGAGGTTCGGCGAGGAACTGTTGTCGCGGTCGGCGCGCTCGCTGAAGTGCTCGACCAGTCCGCGGACCAGGCTCGCGCTCAGCACGGACGGAACGCGCATGAAGGGCGTGGGGAACAGGCCGAAGACTTCGCTCATGCGGCGATTCTCCGGTGCGGGCCACGGCCGCAGCGAATCCCGAGAGGCGGCCGCGGCCGTCATCAAGCCTTCATCGATGGTGTCTAGCGTCCGCCGTCACCGTCGCTCCCGCCGTCCATCCATGGCCCATCCGTTCCCTCGCCGCAGCGTGCTGCGTACCGGTCTTGCGCTGTGCGCCTCGCTGGCCTTGCCACAGGCGCGTGCCTGTGAGTACTTCGCTGACGGCCTGCGCATCACGCACCCCTGGACCCGCGCCACCGCGCCCGGCGCGACGACGGCGGTGCTGTGCATGGGCTTCGACGAGGTGCTCGTCGACGACCGGCTGATCGCCGTCGAGACGCCGGTTGCCGAGGGCGCGGAGATGGGGGGCCTGAGCGCAGGCCGGGAGGTGAATTTCGCGATCCCGGCCGGGCAGTCGTCGGCGCTCGGCGAGCACGGCAGCTTCGTGCGACTGGTCGGGCTCAAGCACCCGCTCGAGGTCGGCCGCACCTACCCGCTCAACCTCGGCTTCGAGCGCGCGGGCCTGGTGATCGCCACGCTCAACGTCGACTTCGCGCGCTTTCGCTGAACCACGCTGGATCCGCACGGCCGTCACGCGACGGTCATCGGCGCTTCCTAGCATCGGTCGAAGCGGGGCAGGCGCGCAGGCGCAGCGGCTCCCGAGCGACCACACACACAGAAACGACACACCTTCAGGAGCCCCCATGAGACTCGACTTCAGGAAGAGCCCGATCGCGATCGCGGTCGTCGCCACACTCGGCATGGCAGCGACTGCCCCGATCGCACAGGCCGGCGGCGACAGCCACGGCGACAGGCGCAACGACCGCGGCACCTACCTGGCCGGCGACTTCCACAACCACAGCACCTGCTCGGACGGTGCCGTGTCGCTGCAGAAGAAGGTGAAGAAGTCGATGGACCGCAGCGAGGCCACGCCCTGGGGCCTGGACTGGTTCGTGCAGGCCGGCCACGGCGGCACCGGCAACCGCAACTGCACGCTGGCGGAAGACGCCAGCCTGGCGACGCCGGCCTACCCGCTGGTCTACGCCGCCGACGGCACGACGCTGCAGGGCCCGACGACGACCTGGGTCAACACCAATCCCTCGGTGCCGCCCAAGGGCAACCTGTCCGGCTCGGGCGCGACGCAGAACATGTGGCGCTGGGAGGCGGTGCAGACCTACCAGTACCCGCTGCTGGAGTACCTGGCGGCCTACCGCAACGAGCCGCTGTTCATGGGTGTCGAGTCGGTGGTGGCCGGTCACGAGCACACCTCGATGGGCGTGATCACCGGCCAGATGCCGGCGGCCATCTACAAGCAGAAGCTGCCGACCTCCGCCGGCTACACGCCGCTGGGCAACGCGAACGCACTGGCCCAGTGGCAGTACTGCTTCGACCGCGGCAACAGCGACACCAGCCGCGGCAACACCACGACGCAGCCGGGCAACGTCAACACCGGCGTGGGCAACAACTGGGACTGCTCGGTGCCGGGCAGTGCCAACGGCAGCAACCCGGACTGGAACGTCGCCGGTGCCAAGCTCAACGGCGCCAACGGCGAGAACGGCCACCTGAAGACCGTCGAATCGATCAAGTGGATGGCCGCCTTCCACGGCGAGGGCAGCTACTACGTGCCGGCCCACCTGGAGCGCGCCGGCCCGTTCAACCCAGCCGGCAACAACGGCTTCAACGTCGAGCACCTGCGCAACTTCAACAACGCCGGCCCGCGTGTCGCGTTCGGCTTCGAGAGCCAGCCGGGCCACGGCGCCTCGGACCGCCGCGGCGAGTACAACCTGCGCCGCAACGCCATCGGCAGCGTGCGCTACGACTCGGTCGGCGGCACCACCTTCGGCGGCACCGGCGTCTACGCCGGACAGGTCGGCGGCGTGTGGGACGCCCTGCTCGGCGAGGGCCGCAACTGGTGGTTCTTCGCCAGCTCCGACTGGCACTCGCGCGGCGCCTTCAGCGTCGACGACCGCCGCAGCGACAACGACTTCTGGCCCGGCGAGTACCAGCGCAACTACACCATGGTGCGCCACGGCCGCACCGACAAGCGCCACGTCAGCCCGCAGATGATCGTCGACGGCCTGCGCAGCGGCAACAACTGGGTCGACAGCGGCCAGCTGATCGACCGCCTGGCCTTCGTCGCGTGTGCGGTGCCGCCGCGTGTGGCCGACCGTTCCGGGCGCTACCTCGAGTCGATCGGCGAGGCGGCCGTCGAGGCGCTGGCGCTCGCGTCTGCCAAGCAGAACACCGACATCGACCTGCGCCATTGCGCGACGATGGGCGAGAAGCTCGAGGTCAAGGCGGGCTCGGACATCATCGTCGCCATCGCGGTGCGCGACCCGAAGGGCAAGAGCTACTCGCCCTACAGCTTCCCGAACCCGTCGCTGCTGCAGGTCGGCATCACACAGCCGCTGGACGAGCCGGTGCTCGACCACATCGACGTGATCGGCGGCATGGTCAGCGGCTACAGGGCGCCGGGCTCGGCCGACTACGCCGGTGCGTGGCCGGACGACTGGGTCGACATGGCCAACCCGCAGCAGCTGCGCTCGCTGGCCGGCGTGCCGGCGGCGGCGAAGAACGAGACGGCCAAGGTCATCAAGACCTTCGGCAGCAAGGGCTGGCGTTCGCTGCACCATGACCGCGAGTTCAAGACGATGAGCTTCCGCCTGCGCGGCGTGAAGGCCTCGCAGTACGTGCGCCTGCGCGGCACCAACATGCCGCCGGCCGTGCCCTACGAGACCGACGTGGCCGGCAACCCGCTGTCCGACC
>NZ_CALRZC010000275.1:0-9975 GCF_943372545.1 Variovorax sp. YR752
CTGCTGCTGACCGAGGTGGCGCGCACCTCGCCGCTGCTGCAGCTGGACATCCACATCGGCCGCAGCCCCTACCTGATGACCTCGCTCAAGAGCGGCGAGATCGACATGATCATCTCGAACCGCGCCGACCCGCAGTCGCAGTTCGAAGGCGTGGTGCTGCGCAACTCGCCCACCGTGTGGCTGTGCGCCGCGGGCTATGTGCACGACCCGACAAAGCCGGTGCCGCTGATCATGGCGGACGGGCCGAGCATCTTCCGGCGCATCGGCCACGAGGCGCTCGATGCGGCCGGCGTGGCCTGGACGCCGCGGTACACCTCGTCAAGCCTGATCGGTATCAAGGCCGCATTGCGGGCGGGACTGGGCGTGACGGCGCGCGGTGTCGAGCAGCTCGATGCCGGCTTGCGGGTGCTGGGTGCGGGAGACGGCATGCCGCGCCTGCCTGATCTGGCGTACTACCTGTATGTGCGCAGCCACGTGGTGAACCCGGTCACGCGGCAGGTGTTCGAGACATTGAAGAAGCAGCTGCGGCTGCCGGGGGCCGACGCCCCGACCTGAGACGCGGGACCGGCGCCTGCTTGCCCGCTTCTCAGGTCGCCCAGATGCGCGGCGTGGCCGCCGGCAGTTGCCACAGCTCGCTGCGCCACGCCTGCCAGACCTGTCGCAGCAGCTGCATCGCGGGCTCGACCACCGGTGCGAGCACGCGCAGCACCACCACTTCCGCGTGCGGGCTGGTTGCGCCCGCGCTCTCGTGCAGTTCGTGAACTTCGAGCAGTGTGCGCGCCTGCGCAAGCAGGGCTTCGCGCCGTGCCTTGGCCATCGACGAACCCGTCACGACGAACAGCGAGGCAAGGCAGCGGTGGCCGCCCAGCCCCAGCGGGCTTTGCAGCAGGCGGTGGTCGCTGGCGTCGATGCGTCCGCGCTCCAGCCACACGCCGGGCGCTTCGATGTGCTGCAGGTAGGTGCCGCGCTCGAAGGGCTGGTTGGCGTTCGGCAGACCGAGCGCGCACACGTCCCAGCCGATCATCTCGGCGCCTGGGGCGACTTCGAGAGTGAGCCGGTTCTCGGCCTGGCAGCCGCTGTAGCAGATGGCTTCGAGCGGCAGCCATTCGAGCCGCGCACCGGATGCGAGCCGGATGCGTGTGCGTTGCAGCGCGGTCTCGCCTTCGGAGCGGTAGAAGCGCGAGGCGCCGGGCGTGGTGATCAGGCCGTGGCTGCCGTCGGCGGCTTCGATGTCGATGTCGAGCGTGTCGCCGCCCACGAGGCCGCCCGGCGGATGCACCAGCACGTTGTGGCACACCGCATCGCCCTCGGGGTACAGGCTTTGCAGGATGCGCAGCGGGCCGTCGTGGCGAAAACGGGCGACGCTGCGGTCGGCTTCTTTTTGGTAGGCGAGGTGGAGACGGGCGTGCCAGGGCATGCGGCGAGTCTAGTGCGCCGTCACAGGCTCAGGTCTTCCAGGCACCGTCGTGCGCGGCAGCCGCTTCATCAATGAGCGCCGGCCCGATGCATTCGATCGGATGCGGCGACGCGCGGAACACGTCGCGGCACGACAGCTCCGCGTCGCGCTGGTCCTGCCGTTCGCCGCGGAACACGCGCAGCCGCTGCGCGTCGATGCCGAACACCACGCGGCCGATGTTCGACCAGAAGATTGCGCCCGCGCACATCACGCACGGCTCGCCCGAGGCATAGAGCGTGGCGCCGGCCAGTTCCTCGCGCGTGAGGCCGCGGCCGGCCAGCGCGCGCAGCGCATTCACTTCGGCGTGCGCGGTGCAGTCGCCGGTTTCGGCGTTGCTGTTCGCCGCCTCGGCCAGGACTTCGCCGGCGGCCGAGACGATGACCGAGCCGAAGGGCCGGTTGCCGCGCCGGCGCGCGGCGTGCGACCACACGATGGCCTTGCGCAGGTAGCGGCCGTCGCGCTCGTCGAGCGTGTTTTCTTCGGGGAGGGAAGGAGTGGGGCTTTCAGGAAGGTTCATGCCTTGGGTGCGGGAAGAAGGCGCTCGCTGCGCGCCGGCAGCATCGAGCTGTTGAAGAGGGCATCGGCCGAAGGCCGCATCTTGAGGCCGAAGGTGTCGGCCACCTCGTCGACCTGCTGTTCGAGCGTGAGCTTGCGGATGTCGCCCAGCCCGTGGCTGCGCGTGTCCGCCGCGCCCACGTACTGCGCCGTGAGGCTCCAGCGTTCGAGTTCGACCTTCTCGTCGAGGATCGGTTCGCGCTGGCGCATGGCCGCGATGCTGGGCGCAGGGTTGGCAAAGGTCTCGACGATGGCGCGGTTGGTCGCGCGCAAAAAGGCCGCCACCACCTTCGGATTTTGCGCAATGAGGTTGCTGCTCGCAAGGATCGCGTTGCCGTACAGGTTGACGCCCGCGTCCGAATACTTGAGCACCGAGAGCTCGTCGGCCTTCATGCGCGCGAAGAGCGAGACGGCCGAGTCGTGGAAGTAGGTGGCGGCATCGACGTCGCCGCGCACCATCACGTTGTCGCGCGCGCTGAAGTCGGTGGTCTGCCACTGGAATGCGTCGCCGCGCATGCCCTGCTTGCGCGCCACCATCGGCCAGGCGCGGCGCGTGGACTCGACGGCGGCGGCTGCCACCTTCTTGCCCGTGAGGCTCTTGAAGTCGCCGGTCACGCCGCGGTCCTTGCGCCCGATGATCACGAACGGTGCGCGGTTGTAGTACTGGTACACGGCCTGCACCACCGGCGTGCCCGGGTTCTGTGCATTGAACTCGACCAGCGAACTGATGTCGCCCAGGCCCAGCTGGTACACGCCGCTCGCGATGCGCGTGATCGACGCGACCGAGCCGGCGCCGGTGTCGATCGTCACGTCCAGCCCCTCGTCGCGGTAGTAGCCCTTGGTGTGTGCCAGGAAGAAGGGTGCGGTCTGGCCGTTGATGCGGAAGTCGAGCGTGAACTTGAGCGGGGTGAGCTTGCCGCCCTGCGCGAACACGGCAGGGGCGGCGAGGGTGGTGGCAGCTGCGGCGAGAAAGGATCGGCGTTGCATGGTGGGGCCTCGGAGTCGGTGGTCTTGACGGATGCCTCCCACCAGGGCGGGAGGCGCCTCAAGAGCAATTTCCGGGCGGGCGCACGGGGATGGTGCGTGCGCTGCTGAACGCTTCTACTCTTGCAGGCTGTCTTGCATGAGGCATGCCAGGGCGCGGCGCTCGGGCATCGCAGGGTGGGGCTTGGAAGTGCGGCCGGGGCGCGCCACAATCCGGGCGCGCTAATTGCAAGTCGATCGGCGCAGAGTAGAAGCGTTCAGCCTCGCGCATGTTTTTTATCAAGCATGCCGACGAAGCAGGAAATTGCTCTTTCACGTTCGTCCCTACACGCAACATCGAAGGAGTTCGCCCATGCTCGTCACCCAACAACCCGTCTTCCGCAAGTTCTGGCATGCCGTCATGCCGCTCACCGAACTGGCCCATGGCCCCAAGCCGTTCCGGCTGCTGGGCGAAGACATCGTTCTGTTCCTCGACGCCAACGGCCAGCCGGCCGCGCTGCGCGACCGCTGCTGCCACCGCACCGCCAAGCTCTCGAAGGGCTGGTGCGTGGACGGCGAAGGCAAGGCCTGCGGGCAGGGCGCGATCCAGTGCGGCTACCACGGCTGGACCTATGACCGCAGCGGCCAGGTGGTGCGCATCCCGCAGTACGAGCCCGACCGCAAGATCTCGCCCGAGTACAAGACCACCGCCTACCACTGCACCGCGCGCTACGGCTATGCCTGGGTGGCGCTGGAGGAGCCCATCGCCGACATCCCCGTCATTCCCGAGTTCGAGGACCCGGGCTACCGCACGATCTTCCAGTTCTACGAAGAATGGCAGACCAGCCCGATGCGCGCGCTCGAAAATTCGTTCGACAACTCGCACTTCAGTTTTGTGCACCGCGCCACCTTCGGCGTGGCCGCGAGCCCGAAGCCGAGCAAGTACGAGCTGGTGGAAAACGAATCGGGCTTCTACGCCGAGACGGTGATCGAAGCGACCAACCCGGTGAAGTTCCATTCGATCAGCGGCGTGACCGACGCGATCACCACGCGCCACATGCGCAACGCCTACTTCCTGCCGTTCGCGCGCCGGCTCGACATCGAGTACCCGAGCGGCATCCGCCACATCATCATCAACTGCTTCACACCCATCGACGACGGGCGCATGCAGCTGTGCCAATGGCTGTTCCGCAACGACACCGAGGCCGACTGCGCGGCGCAGATGCTGATCGACTTCGACGAGGAGATCACGCGCGAGGACAAGGACATCCTCGAATCGACCGACCCGGATGCGCTGGTCGATACGCGGCGGCGCGGCGTGGAGTATTCGATGGAGTCCGACCGGCCAGGGATGCTGATTCGCAAGCACCTGATGCAGCTGCTTGCGAAGCATGGGGAGGCGGAGGTCTATCGGGGCATGAGCGGCACGAACGGCGCGGTCATCCCCATCGCAAAGGCCGCCTGAGCGGCGGCCCTTGCCCGGCGCGTCAGGCGGGCGCGGCCGTGGGGGCCGGGCGCGAGGCGCCGCGTGACGAGTCTTGCGCATAGCGGTCCATCGCCAACCCATCCGTACGAATCTCCGGCCGCTGACCCGTCACCAGGTCCGAGATCAGCTTGCCCGAGCCGCAGGCCATGGTCCAGCCCAGCGTGCCGTGGCCGGTGTTCAGGAACAGGTTCGGGTAGCGCGTGGCGCCCACGATGGGCGTGCTGTCGGGCGTCATGGGGCGCAGGCCGGTCCAGAAGCTGGCGTTCGGCAGGTCGCCGCCCGGGAACAGGTCGCTCACCACCTTTTCGAGCGTGGCGCGGCGTGCCGGGTTCAGGCGCAGGTCGAAGCCGCCGAGCTCGGCCATGCCGCCCACGCGGATGCGGTTGTCGAAGCGCGTGACGGCGACCTTGTAGGTTTCGTCGAGCACGGTCGATTGCGGTGCGAGCGATTCGTCGAGCAGCGGCACGGTGAGCGAATAGCCCTTGACCGGGTACACCGGAATGTCGAGGCCCAGCGAGGCGATGGCGGCGCGCGAGTAGCTGCCGAAAGCCATCACGTAGCGGTCGGCCGTGAGGATCTTGCCGGCGCGGGTGCGCACGCCGGTGATGCGGCCGCCGTCGGTTTCGAGGCCGTCGATGGTCTGGCCGAAGCGGAAGTCGACGCCCAGGCCGCGTGCGATCTCGGCGAGGCCGCGCGTGAACAGATGGCAGTCGCCGGTTTCGTCGTTGGGCAGGCGCAGGCCGCCCGTGAGGCGGTCACGCGCACCGGCCAGGCCGGGCTCGACGTGCGCCAGGGCGTCGCGGTCGAGCAGTTCATAAGGCACGCCGCATTCCTCGAGCACGGCGATGTCGCGCTGCACCGCGTCGAGCTGCGCCTGCGTGCGAAAGAGTTGCAGCGTGCCGCCGGTGCGGTGCTCGTACTGCAGGCCGGTGTCGGCGCGCAGCTGCTGCAGGCAGCCGCGGCTGTATTCGGCCACGCGCATCATGCGTTCCTTGTTGACCGCGTAGCGCTCGGGCGAGCAGTTGCGCAGCATGGCGGCCATCCAGCGCAGCTGGAACAGCGTGCCGTCCGGGCGGATCGACAGCGGCGCGTGCTTCTGGAACATCCACTTGATCGCCTTCAGCGGAATGCCGGGCGCGGCCCACGGCGTCGAGTAGCCGGGCGACACCTGGCCGGCGTTGCCGAAGCTCGTTTCCTCGGCCGCGCCGGCCTGCCGGTCGAGCAAGGTGACCTCGGCGCCGGAGCGCGCGAGGTAGTACGCCGTGGTGGTGCCGATCACGCCGCCGCCGAGAACGATGACTTTCATGGTGTATTCGCGTATCTGAGTGGAATGATGTGAATCTAAAGTGCACAATGAAGTGGATTCCATTGTTTTTAGAGGTTTGGCAGTGAAAATCGCTGCCGAAAACCGTCCAAACCCCCGCGCGGAGTGAAATGCCCGAACTCGACCGAATCGACCGCAAGATCCTCGACCTGCTGCAGCGCCAGGGCCGCATCGCCATGACCGAATTGGCCGAGCGCATCGGCCTGTCCGCCTCGCCCTGCGCCGAGCGCGTGAAGCGCATGGAGCGCGACGGCGTCATCACCGGCTACCACGCGCACGTGTCGCCCGAAGCGCTGGGCAAGACCTTGCTGGTGTTCGTGGAGATCAAGCTCTCGGCCAAGTCGGGCGACGTGTTCGACAAGGTGAAGCAGGAGCTGCTGCACATGCCCGAGGTGCTCGAATGCCACCTGGTGTCGGGCAGCTTCGACTACCTCGTGAAGGCGCGCCTGAGCGGCATGAGCGAGTACCGGCACCTGCTGGGCGACATCCTGAAGAAGCTGCCGGTGGCGGCCGAGTCGCACAGCTACGTGGTGATGGAAGAGATCAAGGAAACGCTGATGCTGGCGGTGGACCGGTGAGGACCGCCCAGGCGCCGTGGCTACTATCGGTTCGCGCCCCGAATCCTCTTTTCATCTCGCCCAAAAGGAAACCGGCATGACCCTCTCGATCCGCCGCGACGGCACCACCGGCACGCGCCACATCCTCAAGATCCGCAACCACGAGATCCCGGTCGATGCCTCGCCCGCGGGTGGCGGCAGCGATGGCGGTGCCGAGCCGCACGACCTGTATGACGCGTCGCTCGCGGCCTGCAAGGCGCTCACGGTGCTGCTCTATGCGCGTCGCAAGGGCATTCCGGTGGAAGACATCGAGGTCGTGGTGGACCGTGACGACAGCGAGGAACGCAAGGGCATCTACCGCCTGAAGTCGGGCCTGCGCCTGACGGGCGACCTGACCGAGGCGCAGCGCGACGAGCTGCTGCGCGTGGCCGGCAAGTGCCCGGTGCACAAGCTCATGACGGAAGTGAAAACCGAGATCGAGACGGGTTGGGCCGACTGAGGCCGCGGCCTCTTTTTTACTTCGCCGCTTCCGCCTTCTTGCGTGCGGCTTCCACGCGCTTGGCATAACGGTCGCCCCAATCAGCCAGCGGCCCCAGCGCGGCGTTGAGCGTGGCGCCGAGCGAGGTCTCGGAATACTCCACGCGCGGCGGCACTTCGTGGAACACCTCGCGGTGTACGAGGCCGTCGGTTTCCATCTCGCGCAGCTGCTGGATCAGCATCTTCTCGCTGACCTCGGGCAGCAGCCGCTTCAGCTCACCGAAGCGGTAGGGTTGCTGGTGCAGCTCCCACAGGATGACGGCTTTCCACTTGCCGCCGATGACCTCGAACGCGGGGCCGATGCCGCAGTTGTAGGGCTTCTTCGCTGCCATCGTTTGCTCCTTGTGGTTCCAATACTTCCCATTTGGTAAGTACCTTACTTTATCGTAGGTACTTGACCCTATGGGAGTGTAATTTCTACCATGCAGGCGTCATCAACCACTGCATCGGATTGCCATGAGCAACACCAAGAAGGAAGTTTCGGTTCTGGGCCTGGGCGCGATGGGCGTCGTCATCGCGCGGCTCTTTCTCGACCAGGGCTACAAGGTCACGCTGTGGAACCGCTCGGCCGACAAGGCCGACGCGCTGGTCGCCCGCGGCGCCGTGCTGGCGCGCAGCGCCGCCGAGGCATTGCGCGCGAGCCGCATGGCCGTGATGTGCGTGTACGACTACCGCGCCGCCGACGCGATCTTCGCGATGGACGGCGTGGCTGCCGCCATGGACGGCCGCCTGCTCGCGCAGCTCACCACCGGCAGCCCGAAGGATGCGCGCGAGGCCGAAGCCTGGGCGCACCGCCACGGCGCCGCGTACCTCGAAGGCGCGATCCAGGCGGCACCGGACCAGATGGGTCGGCCCGACACGCCGCTGCTGGTGTCGGGTGCGCAGGCCGTGTTCGCCGAGGCCGAGCCCTTTCTGAAAGTGCTGGCCGGCGGCATCGTCTACCTCGGGGAGAAGGCCAGCGCGGCTGCGGCCATGGACCTCGCCACGCTCTCCAGCATCTACGGCACGATGCTCGGCTTCTTGCATGGCGCACGCATCGCCGAGCACGAAGGCTTCGACGTCGCCGAGTACGGCCGCATCGTGGCCGGCATCATGCCGACCTTCGCGGGCTTTCTTCAGCACGAGGGCGCGGTCATCCAGTCGGGCGACTTCGCGATCTCGCAGAGTCCGATGCGCATTTCGGTCGAGGCCACGCAGCGCATCCTGCAGACCGCGCAAGAGGCCGGCATCAACACCGAGTTCCCGACCTTCGCGGCAGGCCTGTTCCGGCGCGCCGATGCAGCGGGGCTCGGCGGCGAAGAGCTCGCGGCGTTGATCAAGCTGCTGCGGCAGTAAGGAAAGATCAGGCCCACCGCATCGACTGGATCGCGCGCACCACCTCGGCCTCGCGTTCCATGAAGAAGTCGGTGTGGTTGCAGTGGTCGAGCGTGAGCCGGTGCGGCGTGTCCAGCGCGGCGACGAGGCGGTCGGCATCGGCGCGGCGCACGCGGCGGAAGATGCGCAGGAAGTCGGCGGCGTCCTTGCCGGTCTGTGCATCGAGCGGACGTTCGAGCCAGGGGAACAGGTCGCGCTGGTCGAGCGGCAGCGCGGTCACCACCAGCGCGGGCGCGCGCACCGGCCGGTAGTCGGGCGAGAAGCGGTGGGCCGCGGTGTCCATCGCGGTTTCCACGGCGTCGGGTGTGTTCGGGCGCACGCTGCCGTCGGCCAGTTCGTCGAGCGCGTCGTGCAGGTTGGCTTCGAGCGCCGGCCACCAGTTCTTCGACTTGCGCCGCAGGTAGGCAACGGCCGCCTTCATCGAACGGCCGTCGTCGGGTGTGGGCGCGGGCTCGTCGAGCTGGCGGTTCATCGGCGGGTCTTCGCCGCCGGTGTCGGCGTTCTTCGTGTAGTCGAAGGTGGTATCGAGATACACGAGGCCGCGCAGGTGGTCGGGGAAGCGGCTCGCGAAGCGCGTCAGCTCGTTGCCCGCGATCGAATGGCCGCCGAGCACCACGCGCGTGAGGCCCAGCGCATTGCACAGCGCGGCCAGGTCGTCGACCAGCGCGTCGACCTCGTAGTGCTGCGTGGCGCTTTTCACCGGCAGCGGCTTGTCCGAGAGGCCGTAGCCGCGCCGGCTGACGGCGACCACGCGCGAGGCGGCGCCGGCCGCGACGAGCGCGGGCGCCAGGCTGTCGAAGCAGCGTGCGTTGCCGCCGAGGCCGGCGAGCAGCACGATGACGGGGGCCGAGGTGTCGGGGCCGCCGGGGCGCTGCCAGTCGCGCACTTGCAGCGAGACCTCGGGTGCGGTCGACACCTTCACGCGGCGGTCGGTGGACGTCACGGGTTGGTCGTTGTGGACGGGTGCGGGTGCGGTGCCGACGTTGTCGCCTCCACCCCCGCAGGCTGCCAGCCCGGCCGCGCTGCCGAAGAGCACGGCGCGCAGCAGGTCGCGGCGCTGGAAGTGAAGCGGGTTCGCCCAGTGGGGGCGCGCCGTGGAAAGAGAGGGGCGAGGCACGTCGATGCTCCAGGCATGAAGAAGAAAGTAGGAGCCTTGCAGTGTGGGCATGCCACCTGAAGAAGCCCTGCAGCCTTCATGAAGGCTTCCTGAAGCGGGGCGAAGGGGTGTGGCAGATACTTCGGCCACTTCCCGGAACCGGGCTTGTTCGCTTGGAATTCCCCCATGAATCTTTTGCTTGTTGAAGACGATCTTGACCTTGGCAACGGCGTGCGCATTGCGCTCGCCAACCAGGGCATGGACGTGGTGTGGGTCCGCCGGCTCGACGACGCCCTGCGCACCCTCGACAACGGCGCTTTCGACATGGTGCTGCTCGACCTCGGCCTGCCTGATGGCGACGGGCTCGACCTGCTGCTGCGCCTGCGCCGCACCCGCCAGATCTTGCCGGTGCTGGTGCTGAGTGCGCGCGACGCGCTCAACGACCGCCTGCGCAGCCTGGACGATGGCGCCGACGACTACCTCGTGAAGCCGTTTGCGCTGGCCGAATTGTTGTCGCGCGTGCGGGCTTTGGCGCGCCGCAGCTACGGCTTCAACGACGAGACCATCCGCATGCGCGGCCTGGCGCTGCACGAACCCACACGCGGCGTGATCGTCGACGGCGAGCCG
>NZ_CALRZC010000276.1:0-9934 GCF_943372545.1 Variovorax sp. YR752
AGCTTGTTGTGGCGCGCGGCAGCGGTGACGCCGACGAGCAATGCGATCACGACTGTCAGGCTCATCGCCATTACGGCCAGTGGCACGGTGAGGGCCAGGCGCTCGAGGATCAGGTCGATGACGGGCGAGCTGTAGGCGTAGCTGTCGCCCAGGTTGCCGGTGAGCATGCCGGCGATCCAGTGCCAGTAGCGGGTCCACGCGGGCTGGTCGAGGCCGAGCTTGGTGGCCAGGGCGGCAACGGCGTCGGGCGAGGCGTCGGGGCCCATGAGCATCTGCGCGGCATTGCCGGGCAGGATCTCGAGGACGAGGAAAACGATGACCGAGGCGCCGATCAGGGTACCGATCAGCGTGGCGATGCGCTTGAATAGAAACAGACTCATGGGGCGGGCCGCAGCATAACTGACTGGTGCAACAACCGTGCCTCGACTGTGAACTTTGTCGCTCCTCATCGGACCGCCCTGACGCTGGCGGGGGCTCCGCAAGACCTGCAGCGGGGCATTCGCCCGGTCCGTCGATAATCGGGGGATGGCCCTCATGATCACCGACGAATGCATCAACTGCGATGTCTGCGAGCCCGAGTGCCCGAACGATGCGATCTACATGGGCGCCGAGTTCTACGAGATCGATCCGCACAAGTGCACCGAGTGCGTCGGCCACTTCGACGAGCCGCAGTGCGTGCAGATCTGCCCGGTGGCCTGCATCCCGGTGAACCCGGACCATGTGGAGACCCGCGAGACGCTGCTGCAGAAGTACGTGCGCCTCACGGCAGACAAGGCGGCACCGCCTGCGTCGGATGCCGCCTCGCCGTCGTCAGTCGGCGCCGCCTGAGCCGGACGGTTTCTTCTTCTTTTTCTTCTTGCCTGTTTCCTTCGGGGCTTCGTCGCCGGTCGACGGGCTGTTGAAGCGCGCGCTCGTTGGGCGGGGCTCGGCCGTGTGCTTGCGCTGGCGGGCCTGGGCGGCCCGTTCGGCAGGCGTGAGAGCTTGCGCGTTCGTGGTGAAGCGCCCCGCATCGAAGGTCGTGGGACTGCCCTGGCTGACCGCCTCCCGCTCCAGCGACTGGCGGCTGCGCGCCAGCCGGCCGGCGCTGCGTTCGTTGCGGCGCGCGGCGTCTTCCGACGCCTTGCGGTCCGCATCGCTGCGCCGGTCGTCCACCTTCACGGTCCGCCCACCTTCGCACGGCTGGTCGGAGTAGGTGTTGCCGCACCGCCAGGTCTGGGCTGAAGCGCCCATGGCGGCTGCGGACAGCGCGATCGCAAAAACAGCCATCACCCGGTTGGCTGCCGTCTTTGTTGCGGCTTCTTCCGTCTTCTTTTTCTTCGTCGTCGTTCTTCTTCTCATTTTTAGTTCTCTCCCTCCCTGCACTCCCATGGCCGGCTAGGTGGCGGCAGGCGTCGTGCCTCCGTCGCCGGGCTCCCGCCTCGGCGGCTTGGGCCGCGGCGGTTTGCTCGTGTGAATCATCAGCGTGGCTTTTTCCATCTCGCCGGCCACCAGGGCGGGGGCGGCATGCAAGGTGCGCACGATGGCGTCTTCGATGGCTTCACGTTGTTCCTTGAGCGGCTTCTTGAGCACCCAGTTGACGACCTCCGACTTCACACCGGGATGGCCGATGCCCAGCCGCAGGCGCCAGTAGTCGCCGGTGCCGAGCTGGGCGTGGATGTCGCGCAAGCCGTTGTGGCCCGCGTGGCTGCCGCCGAACTTGAGCTTGGCCTGGCCGGGCACCACGTCGAGTTCGTCGTGCACCACGAGGATTTCTTCGGGCGCGATCTTGAAGAAGCGCGCGAGCGCGGCCACCGACTTGCCCGACAGGTTCATGAAGGTCTGCGGTTCCAGCAGCCAGATGCTCTGGCCGCCGATGTTGGCGCGTGCCGCGAGGCCGTGATAGCCGCGCTCGGGCACGAGGTTGAGCTTCCAGTCGCGCGCGAGGGCGTCGATCCACCAGAAGCCGGCGTTGTGGCGCGTGGCTTCGTATTCAGGGCCTGGATTTCCGAGGCCGACAAACAGCTTGATCATGGCGGGAATTATCTCGCCGCCCCACAAAGCAAAAGGCCCGCACGAGGCGGGCCTTCTGTTCGCGGACGGAAAGAAAGAGGATTACTTCTTCTTGGCCGTCTTGGCGGCGGGCTTGCCAGCGGCAGCAGCAGCGCCTTCGGCGGCAGCGCCTTCGGCGGCCGGTGCCGGCTCTTCCGACACCAGCGGCGGCACGGCCGACACGATGACGGGGTTGGTCTTGCCGTGGCTCACGAACTTCACGCCCTTGGGCAGCTTGATGTCGTTGACGTGCAGCGTGGCGTTCTTCTTCAGGCCCGAGAGATCGATCTCGAGGAATTCAGGCAGATCGCTCGGCAGGCAGTTGATTTCCAGTTCGGTCATCACGTGGTTCACGAGGTTGTGATCCAGCTTGACGGCGTCGGACTCTTCTTCACCCTTGAAGTGAAGCGGCACCTTCATGTTCATGCGGGTCTTGGCATCGACGCGTTGGAAGTCGATGTGTTGCACCAGCTGGCGGAACGGGTGGTATTGCACGTCGCGCAGCAGCACCTTGGTGACGGCGCCGGCGAGGTCCATTTCGAGGATCGACGAGTGGAAAGCTTCCTTCTTCAGGGCGTGCCACAGCGCGTTGTGATCGACTTCGATCAGTTGCGGCTGGGTGTCACCACCGTAGACGATGCCCGGGGTCTTGCCCGTGATGCGGAGACGGCGGCTCGCACCCGTGCCCTGCTTTGCGCGCTCATAAGCGACGAATTTCATAACTAGCTCCTGTGAGAGTCCACCGCGACCAGTGCGACTCCGATTCAAAAAGGCCTCCGAAGGAGGTCCGCTTTTTCGCTCTCAGGTCAGAACAGGTTGTCCTGGTCCGAGAACAAACTCATCACCGACTCGCCCTTGGCAATGCGCTGGATCGTTTCGGCGATCAGCGGTGCCACGGAGAGCTGGCGGATCTTTCCGCACGCGACGGCCGCGTCGGAAAGAGGAATGGTGTTGGTCACGACGACTTCGTCGAGGGCTGCGCCCTTCGAGAGGCGTTCGATGGCCGGGCCCGAGAAGATCGGGTGCGTGCAGTAGGCGTACACGCTCTTGGCGCCGCGCTCTTTCAGCACTTCGGCTGCTTTGACCAGCGTGCCGGCCGTGTCGATCATGTCGTCCATGATCACGCAGTTGCGGCCGTCGATCTCGCCGATCACGTTCATGACTTCGCTGACGTTGGCCTTCGGGCGGCGCTTGTCGATGATGGCGAGGTCGCAGTTCAGTTGCTTGGCCAGTGCACGGGCACGGACCACGCCGCCGACGTCGGGCGAGACCACGATCAGGTCTTCGTAGTTCTTCTGGCGCAGGTCGCCCAGCAGCACGGGCGAGGCGTAGATGTTGTCGACCGGAATGTCGAAGAAGCCCTGGATCTGGTCGGCGTGCAGGTCCATCGTGAGCACGCGCTCGACGCCGACGGTTTCCAGCAGGTTGGCGACCACCTTGGCCGAGATCGGCACGCGGCTCGAGCGCGGGCGGCGGTCCTGGCGGGCGTAGCCGAAGTAGGGGATGACGGCGCTGATCCGTTCGGCCGAAGCGCGCTTGAGCGCGTCGACCATGATCAGCAGTTCCATCAGATTTTCGTTGGTCGGTGCGCAGGTCGACTGCACCACGAACACGTCGCGTGCACGGACGTTCTGGTTGATCTCGACGGTGACTTCACCGTCGGAGAAGCGACCGACGCGTGCGGCGCCCAGCGAAGTGCCGAGGTTTTGCGCGATTTCTGCAGCAAGGCCGGGATTGGCGTTGCCGGTGAAAACCAAGAAGTCAGGTTGATTGGCCTGCATGAGCGCGTCCGGGCAGTGCAAAGGGCTTGCGGGAAAGCCGCCAAAGGTTTCGAGTCGTGGCGGCCTGTGTGGGCTGCCGATTATTGCAGCCGGTGGACTGCAAAAGAAGCACTGCGGCCATCAGGCCGCAGTTTGAGAGATTTGGCAGGGGAGAAAGGATTCGAACCTTTGCATGCTGGAATCAAAATCCAGTGCCTTAACCAGCTTGGCGACTCCCCTACACAGGTTGATGGTTTGCACCACCCACCGTTATATGTCGCATCGAACCGCAGAGCGTTCCGATTATCTCTTCAGGTTGCCCATCCCCAGAGTGGATGAACCGCCAGATTGTCGCATTGTCGAACCTGCCATCCCCGGGGGGCTTCGAGCAGTTCCGCTTCCTGCGGCGATTGCTGAATTTTCGCGAACACCGAACTTCCGGAGCCGGTCATCCGGGCCTTGAATCCTTGCAGTCCGAACCATTCGATGGCGTCGGTGACTGCGGGGCAAAGCCGTTGGGCAACCGGCTGCAGGTCGTTGTGACCGAAGTCGTAAACCCTGTTGCCGAGGTTTGTGGCTTCTAGCTGTTCGCTATCTGCAGCAAAGCCTGAGATTATAGCAACAGGAGTTGCCCGTTCCAGATCATCCGCAGAAAAAATTAGTCGGGTATCGAGTCCCTCGGGTGGCTTGGCCACCACGAAGCGCGCTGGCGGCAAGTTTACCGGTGTGATTTCTTCGCCGATGCCCTCGACCCAGGCGTTGCGCCCGCCGAGGAAGAAAGGGACGTCCGCACCGAGCTTCAGCCCGATCTGCGCCAGGCGCGACAGCGGCAGGTTCAGGTTCCAGAGGCGGTTGAGCGCGAGCAGGCAGGTGGCCGCGTCCGACGAGCCACCCCCCATGCCCGCCTGCGCCGGCACATGCTTGGCGATGCCGATGTGCGCGCCCTGACCGGGCGCGGCGTGCGCCTGCAGCGCGCGGGCGGCGCGCAGCACGAGGTCGTCGGCCGGCAGCGGCGTGGTGAGGTCTTCGCGGCTCAGTTGGCCATCGTTGCGCAGCTCGACATGCAGCGTGTCGCACCAGTCGATCAGCATGAAGACCGACTGCAGCAGGTGATAGCCGTCGTCGCGCCGTCCGGTGATGTGCAGGAACAGGTTCAGCTTGGCCGGCGCAGGCAGGTCGTAGATCGCCTTCATGAGCGTTCGAAGACGATGCGCAGGTCGGCCCGGGGCGCAGGGGATTCGCGTGTGGCCTGCAGCCTGCCGTTCGACAGCTGGCCCAGGTCGGCGCGCCAGCCGGGCACGGGGTCGGCGCGGCCATCGAGCCAGCCGAACAGCGCGCCGACCGGAATGGCGGCGCCCGTGGCGGCTTCGATCAGCGCGTCGACGGAGTCGTAGCGGCGGGTGTCGCTGCCGTTCTTCAGCAAGGCTTCACCCGGCGCCCAGTGCAGTTGAGCCAGCGTGCTGCCGATGGGCGTGGTCAGTGTCAGGTCGCCAGTTTCGGCTGTGCCCCGCAGCTCGAACAGGGCAGCAAAAGTCTGGACCGGTTCGCTGTCGATGCGCAGCGACATGCGCCCGCTCCAGTTGGCCGAACGCCCGGGAGCGGCAGCGGGGCCGCCCGAGAGCTGGGCGCAGCCCGTCAGCCACAGCAGCAATGCACCGCCGCCTGCGCCGATCGCCGCGCGGCGGGTGAGGGCCTCATCGCCCCGCGCGGGAGCCGTGTGCGTGATCGATGCCATTCAGGGTTTGACGCGCAGGCGCTTGAGGGTTTCCTGCAGCGTCTCGTTTTCTGCGTCCGTCAGCAGCGATTCTTTCCAGATCGCGACGGCACGGTCCTTCTGGCCGGCCGACCACAGCACTTCACCGAAATGCGCGCCGATCTCGGGGTCGGGCCGCGTCTTGTAGGCCGCCTCGAGGATGCGGATCGCCTCCGCCGTGTTGCCGAGCCGGAACTCGACCCAGCCCAGGCTGTCGGCAATGAACGGGTCTTCGGGCGCGAGCTGCACCGCCTTCTGGATCAGCGTGCGGGCCTCGTCGAGCCGGATCTTGCGCTCGGCAAACGAATAGCCCAGCGCGTTGTACGCGTTCTGGCTCTCGGGCTTGAGCGTCATCAGGCGGCGCAGCAGCCGCTCCATGTCGTCGAGGCGGTTGAGCTTCTCGGCCATCATGGCCTGGTCGTAGACGAGGTCGCCGTCGTCCGGCGCGGCCGCCGAGGCCTGGGCCAGCAGGTCGTAGGCGGCCTGGTATTGCTTGGCTTCGCGCAGCAGCTGGGCTTCGGCGAGCAGCTTCTGCTTGCGCTCGTCCGCCGTGCGCTCGGGCAGGGCGCGCAGCAGCTCGCGGGCTTGCGGCAGCTTGCCTTGCTTGGCGAGCAGGCTGGCGCGGCGGCCCTGGATGGCGCTCTGGTTGTCGGAGCTGTCGATGCGCGAGGCCCAGCGGTCGGCCGCCTGGAAATCCTTGCGCCGCTCGGCCAGTTGCGACAGCACGAGATACGCCTGCGTCAGCCCGCGCTTGCGGTCGGCGACGTCACCGGCGTCCTGGCTCTGGCCCGGCGCGGTCATCAGGTCGACGTAGCGTTTGAGCGATGTTTCGGCCGCCGCTTCCTGGCGGGCCTGCATCTGCAGGCTACCGAGCAGCAGCCAGGGCTCTGCCAGTTCGGGGCGTGCCGTGGTCAGCGTCTGGAGCTGTGCGGTGGCGTCGCTGAAGCGGCGGTTCTCGACCAGCGTGCGCGCATAGGCGATGCGCAGGTCGGGCGAGGCCTTGGGGTTGTTGGCGAGGTAGCGCGTGACGATCGGCTCGGCCAGTGGCTGGCCCGGGTCGATGAGCTCGAGCGCCAGCGCCGAGGGCGCCTCGGACGCCGGATCGATCGCCTGCCCCTTGCGCGCGGCATCCAGCGCCCCCGAGGGGTCGCCGGCGTTCAGGCGCAGCCGGCCCACGGTGGCCCAGGCCAGTCCGCCGGTCGTCGGGCTCTTGAGCTCGTCGACCAGCGCCTGTTCGACCACCGAGGCAGCCAGCTTCTTGTCGGCGGCGCGGCCGTAGGTGCGCGCGATCACCGCCATCAGCAGGGGGCGCTCGATCTGCGAGGTGGCCGCCACTTCGGCGCGCAGCGGATCGACGGTTTCGCTGATGCGGTTCAGCGCGATCAGGATCTGCAGCTCGATGCGCCGGGCATCGCGCGAATTGGGCAGTGCTTCCTGCCAGGCGCGCGCCGCGGAGATGGCCGCGTCGCCGGAGCGCGACTGCAGCGCAATTTCGACCGCGCGCTGGAACAGCTTGCCGTCGCGCAGGCGCCGGGCGGCGTCGAGCACCAGCGAATAGCCGGAGCCGGGGTCGCCGGAACGAGCGGTGATCTCGCCCATGAGGATTTCGTAGAACAGGTCGGCCGTCAGCGCCGACGGCTGTGCGGCCTCGGCGGCCGGTTTGGTGGCCGTGGTGGCCCGGGGCCGCACCGGCGGCTTCGGCGGCGCTGTGCGCTCGATGGCGGGAGCGGGGTTGCCGGCGGCGGTGGGTTCTAGAGACTGGGCCTGCGTTGCGTAGGCAAGCAGCACGAGAGACGCGGCCGCCGCAAGGCGGTGACGGCGGGGCGATGGGTTCATCTGACCATAATAATCCAGCCATTTGAACGAGCGCCGCATGGGGCTTCGTCGCTGCCGGAGTTTTACTTTTCATGCCTGAACTACCCGAAGTCGAAGTCACCCGGCGCGGCTTTGCCGACCGCATCGTCGGCGCGCGCATCGAGTCCGTGCGCATCGGCAAGCCGCTGCGCTGGGCGCTGATGGTGCTGCCGCAGGCGCTGGTCGGGCGCCGCGTGCGCGAGGTGCGCCGCCGCGGCAAGTACCTGCTGATCGACCTGGACCGCGGGCTGCTGCTGCTGCACCTGGGCATGTCGGGCAGCCTGCGTTTCGACATCCACCTGCCGGAGCCCGGCGTGCACGACCACTTCGACCTGGTCACCGAACTCGGGACCCTGCGGCTGAACGACCCGCGCCGCTTCGGCGCCGTGGTCTATGTGGACGACGAAGAGGCGCCCTGGGCGCTCAAGCTGCTCGGCGGGCTGGGCATGGAGCCGCTGGGCGACGCCTTCGATCTCGACGCCTTCCATGCGGGGCTGAAGAAACGCCGCACGGCCATCAAGCAGGTGCTGCTCGCGGGCGACGTGGTGGTGGGCGTCGGCAACATCTACGCGTCGGAGGCGCTGTTCATGGCGGGCATCCGCCCGACCTTGTCAGCGGCGCGCATCAGCCGGCCGCGCGCGGCGAAGTTGCATGCGGCGGTGCGCGAGATCCTGGCGCGGGCGGTGGAGAAGGGCGGCAGCACCCTGCGCGACTTCTCGAACGTGGACGGGCAGAACGGCTACTTCCAGCTCGAAGCGACCGTCTACGGCCGCGCGGGCGAGCCGTGCCGGGTGTGCGGTACGCCGATCCGGCAAATGAAACAGGGGCAGCGCTCCACTTATTACTGCCCCCATTGCCAGAAATCATAGGAAGGCTGGCTCCGCGGCGTTGCTTCGGGGCAAACTCTTATAGGTACCCCGTTCGCCATTCGGCGATGTTATATTTGTAAATTCTTACTTACATCTTCCCCTTGAGCCGCTCTTTCAACCAACAGCTCGATCGGCACGGCGCCTGGCGGAGCAACTTCGCCCGCCGCCTTCAGTGGCTGTCCCGTTGGCTGACCGACAACGAGCTGCTCGACCAGGCCGTGGCCGAACGGCTGCGCGCACTCGAAGACCAGATCCGCACCAGCAAGGTCATGGTGGCCTTCGTGGCCGAGTTCTCGCGCGGCAAGTCGGAGCTGATCAACGCGATCTTCTTTGCCAGCTACGGGCGGCGGATCATGCCGGCCAGCGCCGGGCGCACCACGATGTGCCCGACCGAGCTGGGCTACGACGCCGCCTTGGCGCCCAAGCTGCGCCTGCTGCCCATCGAAACCCGCCTGGAGCCGCATTCGCTCACCCACTGGCGCGAGCGACCCACGCGCTGGACCGAGCTGCCCATCGACGTGGACGACGCCGAACAACTGGCCCAGGCCATGGGCAAGGTGGCCGAAGTCCGCTGGGTGAGCAAGGACGAAGCCCGCGCGCTCGGCTTCTGGAACCCCGAGACGCCCGACGACAACCCGGTGCAGGACGCCGAAGGCCGCGTCGAAATTCCGCGCTGGCGCCATGCGGTGCTGAACATGCCGCACCCGCTGCTGGAACAGGGGCTCGTGATCCTCGACACGCCCGGCCTGAATGCGATCGGCGCCGAGCCCGAACTCACCGTGAGCCTGATCCCGCAGGCGCATGCCGTCGTTTTCATCCTTGGCGCCGAAACCGGCGTGACCCGCTCCGACCTGTCGATCTGGCGCGAGCACCTGATCACCGGCGACGAGAGCCACGACACGCGCTTCGTGGTGCTCAACAAGATCGACACGCTGTGGGACACGCTGAGCACCCCGACGCAGATCGCGCAGCAGATCGAGCGCCAGCGCGAAGGCGCGGCCCGGCTGCTCGACGTGCCGCTGGCGCAGGTGCTGCCGGTGTCGGCGCAGAAGGGCCTGCAGGCCAAGATCGGTCACGACGCGGCCCTGCTCGAGGCCAGCCGCCTGCCGGCGCTCGAAGCGTTGCTCGGCGAAGGCGTGCTCGGCAAGCGCGAGACCATGCTGCGGCTCGCCGTCGATGCCGGCATGACCGCGCTGCGCACCGAGGCCGAACGTCTGCTGAAGGTGCGCCAGCGCGACCTGTCGGAGCAGGCGCTGGAACTGCAGGGCCTGCGCGGCAAGAACGTGTCGGTCATCCGCCACATGCGCGCGCGCATCGACCAGGAACACGCCGAATTCGAGGGCAGCAACACCCGCATCCTGGCGCTGCGCTCGGTGCAGGGCAAGCTGCTGCGCGAGGTGTACGCGGTGCTCGGGCGCACGGCGCTCAAGGCCGACATGGTCAAGCTGGCCGCGGCGCTCAAGCGCCCCGGCGTCAAGTTCAACGTGCGCAAGGTGTACGGCGAAACCTTCGATGCGCTGCGCAACAACCTGCGCGAAGTGCAGGCGACCACGGCCGAGATCCAGTCGATGCTGCACGCAACATTCCGCCAGCTCAACGCCGAGCAGGGCTTCACGCTGCAGGCGCCGGCCGAACCCGACCTGAGCGGCTTCGAGCAGGAGCTGGGCCAG
>NZ_CALRZC010000277.1:0-9860 GCF_943372545.1 Variovorax sp. YR752
GGCGTCGATCGCCTCGCGGGTGCGCTCCGGCATGCGGTAGTAGCCCTTCATCAGCAGGTAGCCCTGGATGCACAGCTCGCCGGCTTGCCCGACCGGCGTCGGCAGACCGTCCGCCCCGACCACCTTCAGCGCGGTGTGCGGCAGGGCCATGCCCACCGTGGTGGACTTCAGCTCGAAGCTGTCGCCGGCGCGGGTGCCGGTGACCATCGGGCTGCACTCGGTCATGCCGAAGCCGATCGTCGGCAGCGCACCGAGCTCGGCACGCACCCGCTCCATCAGGGGCACGGGAATCGAGGTGCCGCCGGTGATCAGCCCCCGCAGCGCCGAGGTGTCGAACTCGCGCGCGAGCTGGCGCGGGTGCTGCAGCATCGCGATGAACATGGTCGGCACGGCCGAGACGATCGTCGCGCGCTCGTGGTGCAGCAGTTCGAGCATGGTCTCGGCGTCGAAGGCGATGGCCTTGATCAGCGTCGCACCCTGGGCCACCACGCCCAGCAGTTCCATGATGCCGGCGGCGGTGTGGAACAGCGGCATGGCGCTCGCCAGCCGGTCGTCGGGCCCCAGCTCGGCACGACCGGCGAAGAAGCGCGCGTTGTTGACCGCGGCGCGGTGGCTGATCATCGCGCCCTTCGGCGTGCCGGTCGTGCCGCTGGTGAACTGGATCTGGAAGATGTCGTCCGGGCTCACCACCGCCTGGCGGGCGGCGAACGCGGCGTCCGTCACGCTCGCGCCGTGCGCCTCCACCTCGGTCAGGTTCAGGAAGCCGGGGCGAGCGGCGTGGTCTGCACGATCCATCAGTACCACGTAGCGCAGTGCCGGGCAGGCCGTACGGTCCAGCGCCTGCACGGTCTCCGCATAGGCATTGCCGCGGAACGCCTCGACCAGGAAGAGCGCGGCCACATCCGCCTGGCGCAGCACATGGTCCAGTTCGTCGGCACGACTGTTGGTGTTCACCGTGACGAGCGCCGCGCCGACCATGGCGCAGGCGAACTCCAGGACGATCCACTCGGGCAGGTTCGGCGCCAGCACGGCCACCTTGTCGCCATGCTCGACACCGATCCCGACCAGGCCGCGCGCCAGGCGCTCGACGCGCATCAGCAGCTCGCGGTAACTCCAGCGCAGGTGAAGCTCGGGCTGGCGGTAGACCAGCGCGAGATGCTCGGCACGCGCCGCCGCCTGGCGGGCCAGCAAGTCGCCGACAGTCCAGTCGACCAGCGATTCGCCGAAGCTTTCGGCGCTCCACACCGACAGTCCGTCCTGCATGGCCATCGCGGCGCACCCCGTGAGTCGTGGCTGAGAACGAGGATGCTAGGCAGCGGCCGTCGGGCCGTCTGTCCTCCGTGGCGTCGACGAGGGAACCCGCGTCAGCGGACGTCGAAGACCGCTTCGTTCATCAGCAGCCCGAACAGCTGGCTGCGGTGCTGCAAGCCGAGGCGCCGGAACGCCCGGTTGCGGTAGGTCTTCACCGTCAAGGGCGAGACACCGATCTGCGCCGCGATGCCGTCGAAGGTCTGTCCGCGCAGCATGCCCTCGCAGACCTCGAGTTCACGCGCGGTCAGCGCCGGGCAACGGCGCAGCAAAGCGCCACGAAGATCGGCGCCTGCGCTGTTCACCGGGGCGGATGGCGGCGCGCACAGCGCATCGTGCTTGCGCACCACCGCCAGCAGCACGGCCGCGAGCGGGCTCAGCCGGGCGCCGTCATCGGCGACGAAGCCCGGCTCGCCGCTGCATCGGTAGAAGTTGACCGCCACGACATCGCCGCCCGGTTCGGGCGCCACCAGCGACAGGCGCTCGCGCAGTCCATGGCGCTCGTAGATGGCCTGGCGATGATCGGCCGGCAACTCCTCGGCGCGCCAGCGCGCCAGGGCGACGAAGCTGCCGTCGGCGAGCTCGCGCGAACGGGTCAGCGAGTCGTCGCGCCGGTACAGGCCGTCACCGACGTAGATGTTCCAGCAGGACGGGCCGACGTCGATGCGGCCGAGCCCGCCCGAAGCGATCAGCGTCGGCGCTGCGGTGCGCCGCAGCCGGTAGCAGGACCAGATGCCGGCCTGCACGACGCGGTTGACCTCGGCCAGCGCCCGGGTGCCGAAGTCGGGCTCGCCGATGCAGTCGACGAGCCCGGCCAGCGGCTGGTGCGCCCCGTCATCTGCCGCCGCACTGCGCACCGCGCTGCGTGATTCGATCAACCAGAGGTTCATGCTCGCCGCCTGCGCATCTCGCGACCGTACAACTCGGCCTCGATGCCGACCCACTCGTCCGTCGCGTCGTTGAACAGCGCGGCGATGCAGCCGCGCAGCCACAGGCTGCGCGGATCGTGGTGATACAGCCGGTGCCAGTGCTGCTGCACCAGGAAGCTCGGCGGCTTGAACGGCAGCGGCATCAGTTCGACCGTGCCGAGCCGGGCGAAGCGCGCGCCGGTGGCCAGCGGAATCGTCGCCAGCAGGTCGGTCTCTTCGACGATGGCCGGCAGGCTCACGTGGTGCGGCGTGCTCAGCACGATGCGGCGCTCGATGCCGCGGCGCTGCAGGAACTGCTCGAACAGCAGGTTGCTGCGCGCCGGCGAACTGACCACCGCATGGCCTGCCGCCGCGTAGGCCGCTTCGGTCAGCCGCTTGCCGGCCAGCGGGTGTCCGCGGCGCATCATGCAGGCGTAGGTGTGGGTGTACAGGCGCTGCTGGAAGAAGGCCTGCGCACCGAGATCGGGGAAGTAGCCCAGCGCGAGATCGACCGCACCCGACTCCATCGCCGCCGGCAGCGCGTCCGGCGGCATCGGCCCGCAGCTCACGCGCACCTGCGGCGCGTGCTGCTCGAGGTGGCGCAGCAGGCGCGGCATGAAGACGATCTCGGCCACGTCGGCCATCGCCAGCCTGAACTCGGTGCGCGCGGTCGCCGGGTCGAACACCGGCTGCTCGAGGATGCCGTCCTGCACCTGGTCGAGCACCTGCTGCGCGGTCTGGATCATCCGCCGCGCACGCGGCGTGGGCTCCATGCCGAGTGGCGTGCGCACGAACAGCGCATCACCGAACTGCTGGCGCAGGCGGGCCAGCGCCGTGCTGAAGCCCGACTGGCTCATGTCCAGCGCATCGGCGGCGCGCGTGACGCTGCGGCTGCCGCCCAGCGCCACCAGCACGCGCAGAAGGTTGAGGTCGAAACCGGTCTCTATCGTTTTCACAGATAGAGAGTCTCCACCCGATCGTATTGAACGACCAGCGGGCTCTCCCTAGAGTGCGCCGCAGTGCGGGCCCGTGACGAGGCCCGCCGATCTGGAGACAAGGATGTTCGTCCGGAACTGCTGGTACGTGGCCGCCTGGGACCACGAGCTGCTCGCCGACACGCTGCTGGAACGCACCATCATCGGCGAGTCGGTGCTGTTCTACCGCCGCGGCGACGGCTCGCCGGTGGCGATCGACAACCGCTGCCCACACCGGCATGCGCCGCTGTCCATGGGCCGCAAGGAAGGCGATGCGGTGCGCTGCCTGTACCACGGCCTCAAGTACGACAGCCGCGGGCAGTGCGTGGAGATCCCCGGCCAGGAGGCGATCCCGGCCAAGCTGTGCGTGCGCGCCTATCCGGTGGCCGAGCGCGGCCGCTGGATCTGGGTCTGGATGGGTGACCCGTTGCGCGCCGACGAGAGCCTCATCCCCGATGCCTTCTCGCTGAAGCACCGCGAGTGGCGCTACCGCCCCGGCTACCTGCACTACGACGCCGACCACCGGCTGATCTGCGACAACCTGCTCGACTTCTCGCACCTGTCCTACGTGCACGAGAAGACGCTGGGCGGCTCGCCCAACATCGCGCAGGCGCGCCCGGTCGTCACGCGCACGGAGCGCGGCGTGCACGTCACGCGCGACGTGCGCGACACCGTGCCTGCGCCCTACCACGCGCGCCTCGGCGGCTTCAGCGGCAAGGTGAACCGCCGCTTCGCCTACGACTTCCTGGTGCCCGGCGTGCTGCTGATGCATGCCCACGTGAAGCCGCACGACACGGCGGACGAGGACATGAGCGGCGCGCTGCAGTTCCACAGCTGCCAGGCGCTGACGCCCGAAACTGCCGGCACGACCCACTACTTCTTCATGCAGGCGCACCGCTTCCGGCTCGACGACGCGACCATCACCGAGTCGATCTACCAGAGCCTGTGCACGGCCTTCGCGGAAGACCGCCGGATCATCGAGGCGCAGCAGCGCCTGATCGACCGCTCGCCACCCGCTCCGATGCAGCCCATCGCCGCCGACCTGGCGCTGGCCCAGTACCGGCGCATCGTCGAGCAGATGCTTGCCGCCGAACGCACCGACGCCGGCCGCCCGGCCATCGCCCTCCACCCCGTCGACCACGAGTGACCCCCATGACCCAACCCCTTGCAGCGGCTGCCCTGGTGGCCCTTTCCCTCCTCGGCACCACGGCCGCGCGCGCCGAGATCGTCATCGGCGTCAGCTTCTCGCAGACCGGGCCGGCCGCGGCGCTGGGCATCGCACCGCGCAACGCCTTGCAGCTCTTCCCCGAGCAGATCGGCGGCGAGAAGCTGCGCTTCGTCGTGCTCGACGACGCTACCGACGCCACCAACGCGGCGAAGAACGCGCGCCGTTTCGTCAGCGAGGAGAAGGTCGACCTGATCATCGGCTCGACGGCCAGCCCGCCGGCGGTCGCGATCGCCGAGGTGGCGCGCGAGGCCGAGACGGTGCAGCTCGCCGCGGCCCCGATCGAGTTGCCCGCCGGTCGCGACGCCTTCACCTTCCGCCTGCCGCAGGGCATCGCGCTGATGGCCGAGGGCACGGTGGAGCACCTGCAGAAGAGCGGCGCGAAAAGCTTCGCCTTCCTCGGCTACACCGACGCCTACGGCGAGAGCTGGCTGCGCGAGATGAACCGCTTCGCCGGCCCGGCCGGGCTGAAGCTGACCGGTGCCGAGCGCTTCGCCCGCACCGACACGGCCGTCACCGCCCAGGCGCTGAAGATCGTCGCCGGCAACCCGGATGCGGTGCTGGTCGTCGCCTCCGGCAGCGGCGCGGTGATGCCGCAGAAGGCCCTGCTCGAACGCGGCTACAAGGGCCGCATCTACCAGACCTACAGCGCCGTCGCGCCCGACCTGCTGCGCATGGGCGGCAAGGACATCGACGGCACCTTCGGCCTGTCCGGTCCTGCGGTGGCGGCCGACCAGCTGCCCGACAGCCATCCGTCGAAGAAGGTCGCGCTCGAGTTCATCCAGCTGTACGAAGCGAAGTTCGGCGCCGGCAGCTACAACCAGTTCGCCGCCAACATCTGGGGTGCCCGGCTGCTGCTCGACAAGGCCATCCCGATCGCGCTGAAGACGGCGAAGCCGGGAACGCGCGAGTTCCGCCTGGCGATCAAGCAGGCGCTGGAGACGATGGGCGAGGTCGTGGTGCCGCAGGGCGTGCTGCGCTATTCGGCCAACGACCACTTCGGCTACGACGGCCGCGCCCGCTTCGTGCTGTCGGCCCAGGAGGGCAGCTGGCGCGCCGTGAAGTAGGCGCTGGCGGCGGCCTCACGCGCCCTCGCCGCGCCCATGGGGCAGGCACAGCGCGAACAGCTCGCCGGCGCAGTGGATCTGCAGCTTGCGGTAGGCGCGCCGCCGCAGCGTGGCCACGCTGCTCGGCGCGATGCCGAGCGCCAGGCCGATGCCTTCGCGCGTGTGGCCGGCCAGCGTCAGCGCGCAGACCTCGCGTTCACGCCCACTCAGTCGCACCGGCAGGCGCAGCAGCAGTGCCGCCGCAGCCTCCGGGCCGATGCGTCCGGCCGGACCGGCCTGGGCCGTTGGCTGCAGCGCGGCGAGGTGGCGGCGCAGCAGCGCCAGCAGCAGTGGCGCCAGCGCGGCGAAGCGTTGGACCTCGCGCGCGGCGAAGGCACCGGCCGCACGGTCACGGTAGAGGTTGAACGCGGTCCAGTGGCCGTCGAGCAGCGACAGCGCGGACAGGCGTTCGACCAGGCCGAAGCGGTCCCACAACTGCTCGCCGTAGGCCGGGTCGTCGATGTCCTTGCGGCACAGCCGCACGATCGCCGGCGCCTCGTCGCCAGCCTCGGTGTGCTGGCGCAGCGCGCCGAGCAACTGGTCGTGGCGGTACAGCCCGCTGCCGGCGTAGACACGCGCCGACTGCAGCGCCACGGCGCCACCACCGGCACTGGCCGTCAGCACCACACGCGCCTGCAGCCCGGCATCGAAGCGGAACGCCGTGGCATGCACCGCGTGCAGCGCCGGCGCCAGCCAGGCCAGCAGCGCGGCGCCGAAGCCGTCCTCGCCGAGACGATCGACCACATGCGCGAGCGCGGCGGCATCGGCAGTGTCGTCGTGGCGGTTCATCGGGTCGGAATTGTCCGTCAGCCGGAGGACAGACGCGCCCGCCGCCACGGCGCACGATCGCCGCTCCTGGAGACTCCGGACTCACGACCATGGACAACCCCGCCGACCGCGCCCGCGACGCCGCCTTGCGCTTCCAGAGCGAACTCGCCGACGAGCGCACGCCCTTCGTCTTCGACGAGTGGTACGTCGCCACCTTCGCCGACGAAGTGACCCGCACGCCGCTGGCGCGCACGCTGCTGGGCATCCCGCTGGTGCTGCTGCGCCGCACCGACGGCGGCATCGCCGTGCTCGAAGACCGCTGCCCGCACCGCTCGATGCCGCTGTCGCTGGGCAGCCTCGAGGGCGACACGCTGGTCTGCGGCTACCACGGCGCACGCTTCGGCTGCGACGGTGTCTGTGCCGGCGTGCCCTCGCAGGCGATGATCCCGCCCGGCGCGCGTGTGCGCGCCTTCGCTGCCGAGCAGCACGGGCCGCTGGTGTGGGTCTGGATGGGGCTGTCGGCGCCGACGCAACCGCCCCCGCACCCGGCGTGGATCGACGACGAAGCAGGCTGGGCGGCCTCACGCCAGCGGCTGCACATGCACGCCAGCTACGTGCGCCTGCACGAGAACCTGCTCGACCTGACGCACTTGAGCTTCCTGCACGCGAAGACCTTCGGCACGCCGGACTACGCGAGCGCGCCCTACGACAGCTCGGTCGATGCCGAGCGCGGGCACTTCGCGCTGACGCGCAGCGTGGTGCCGACCCGGCTGCCACCGATCTGGGCCAGGCCTACCGGACTGGAAGGCCGGGACGCCGCGCGCATCGCCAGCTCGACCTTCATTTCACCGGCACTGCACGAGGTGCACGTGCGCTTCCACGCCTGCGACCGGCCGGCCGAGGAGCAGCCCTCGCGTGCGATCCGCACGGCGCACATCGTCACGCCCGAGTCGGCCACCAGCACGCACTACTTCATCCACCACGGCCGCAACTTCGCGCTGGAGGATGGCGAGATCACCGCCTTCATGCACCAGCAGCTGCTGGCGGCGTTCCAGGAGGACATCGACGGCCTGGAGGCCATCGAGCGCAACCTGGCGAACTACCCGTCGGGCACGGCAGCGGAAGTCTCCTTCCGCGCCGATGGCCCCTCGCTGGCGATGCGCCGCTGGTTGAAGCAGCGCGCACTCGCCGGGCGGACCTGAACCCGATCAAGCAGTCGCCACGGATCCGGCTTCGCCGGTCCGTCGGCGGCGCCCCCTGGGGGGAGCGCCGCAGGCGCTTCGGAGGGGACTAGTTCTGCAGCTTCCAGGTGCCGTTCTCGATGCGCACCATCACCTGGCTGCGCTGGTCGACACCGTTGTGGTCGGCCGGGCTCATGTTGAACACACCCTGCGAGCCGACGAACTCCTTGGTGCCTTCGATGGCGTCGCGCAGCGCCGTGCGGAATTCGGCCGTGCCGGGCTGAGCCTTCTTGATGGCGACGGCGGCGGCCTGCTGGATGATCAGCAGCCCGTCCCACATCGTCGCGGCGAACAGCGAGCGGCTGCCGGCGCCGTACTTGGTCTCGAAGCGCTGCACGAAGTCGACCGCCGGTTTCTTCACCGCGCTGGCATCGGGCAGCTGCTCGGCCACCAGCACCGGCGCCACCGTCATGTAGCCGCCTTCGAGGTCCTTGCCGCCGACGCGCAGGAAGTCGTTGTTGGCCACGCCCTGCGTCTGGTAGACCGCGCCCTTGTAGCCGCGCTTGGCGAGTTCGATCTGCGGCAGCGCGCCCGGCGTGCCGGCGCTGAGGATGTAGACGGCGTCGGGGTTGGCGGCGAGGATCTTGACGATCTGCGCGGTCACGCTCTGGTCGGTCGGCGCGTACTTCTCGGTGGCGACGAGCTTGACGCCCTTGGCCGCGGCCACCTGCTCGGTGACCTTGAGGAAACCTTCGCCGTAGCTGTTCGACACGCCGATCGTCGCCAGCGTCTTGCCCTTGTTCTTCAGCACATGGTCGATGACCATGGTGGCCGAGATCTGCTCGGTCGGCGAGAGCTTGAAGGCCCACTTGCGCGGCCCTTCCTGCGGCAGCACGATCGCGCCGCCGCCGGCCATCGAGATCACCGGCACGCCGGCCTGGCCGGCGATCTCGACCACCGCCAGCGACGGCGGCGTCAGCGATGAGCCGATGATCAGGTCGACCTTCTCCTCGCTGATCAGCTTCTGCGCGTTCTTGGTCGCGGTGGTGCTGTCGGTGCCGTCGTTGAGCACGGTGAAGCGCACCTTCTGGCCGGCCATGTCGCCGGTCCACAGCTTGAGCGCGTTCTCGGCCGGGATGCCCAGCGAGGCGCCCGGCCCGGTCAGCGACAGGGTCACGCCGATGTGGATCTCGGCGTGCGCGGCGGCGGCGAAGCCGAGCGAGCCGGCCACGAGGCCGGGTACGAGCAGGCGGCGCAGACTGCGCGCCGTGGCGGAAGCGAACGACATCGATGTCTCCTGTGGCAGCCCGGTGACCGGGATAGTCCCGAGCGAATTGACCTGCGTCAGAGGCTAACGTCGTGCTGCGGGGCTGTATGTCCTCCGCGCTGTGGACAGACAAACCCGCCTCCCGACCCGTACGCCATGGAAATCCGCTCGCTCCGGCCCGACGCCGCCGTCCACCTGCCGCAGGGCGAGGCGGCGGGCGCCGTGGCCGGGCTGATCGGCTGCATCGGCGATCCGCAGTTCGGGCAGCGCGGCATCGAGCAGCTGGCCCGGCTCCTGCCGCTGGGCTGGTGGACGGTGTACCGGGTTTTCGACGACGCTCCGCCGGTGCTGCACTTCGGCGGCTGCCTGCAGGCCGAGGACTGCGTGGCCGATGCCTTCGGCGCCTACCGCGACGGGCTGTGGCGGCACGACCGCGCGCTCGGTGGCATCCGCGAACGGGTGGCACGAGGTGACGCGGTGCTCAGCCACCTGCACGCGCTCGAACTCGCGCCGGAGCACCGTCGGCGGGTCTTCCAGCGGCATGGTCTGTCCGAGCGGCTGTCGCTGTCCTGCGAGGACGCGGACGGCGCGCTGCTGTCGGTGAACCTGTACCGGCACGAGAGCCAGGCCGCCTTCTCCGACCCCGAACGCGACACGCTGCAGTCGCTCGGGCCGCTGCTGCTGAGCTGCGTGGTGCGGCACCTGTCACTGCGGCCGCAGGCGGCGCCGGCCGTCGCGGCCTTCGCCTCGTTGACGAAACGCGAGCGCGAGGTCTGCGATCGGCTGTTGCGTGGCTGGACGCACGATGGGATTGCTGCCGATCTGCAGTTGGCGCCGGCGACGGTGAAGACCTACCGGGATCGTGCCTTCGAGCGGCTGGGGATCCACCAGCGGCACGAGTTGTTCGCGTTGGCTCTTCAGCAGCGCTGACAAGCGCTTTTGCATTCGTCGCATCAGAGCGGCGCGGCGGGCGGTACCCGGCAGTGGCTCATGCGGCGGCGGTCGGCCTTGCAGGCCGACTCCACTGCGATGCTCGCGCCAGGGGGCAGGCCGCCCAACTCACTTCGTTCGCTGCGCTCACTGCGTTCAGACAAGCGGCGGCCAGTCAGATCACGAAGCGCGC
>NZ_CALRZC010000278.1:0-9691 GCF_943372545.1 Variovorax sp. YR752
TCGAGACGGTCACCTACATGATCGCCGGACGCATGCGCCACCGCGACAGCGCGGGCCACGAAGGCCTGCTCGAAAACGGCGGCGTGCAATGGATGACGGCCGGCCGCGGCCTCGTGCACAGCGAGCTGCCCGAGCAGGAAGAAGGCCTGATGGAAGGCTTTCAGCTGTGGCTCAACCTGCCCGCGAAAGACAAGATGCGCGAGCCCTGGTACCGCGACATCCAGAGCAGCGAGATCCCCGAGTTCACCACCGCCGGCGGCGCGCACGTGCGCGTGATCGCCGGCACCAGCCACGGCATCGCCGGCGCGGAGCAGCGCGCGCACACCGAGCCGCTGTACCTGGACATCACGCTGCCGCCCGGCGCCGAGTTCGCGCAGCCGCTGCCCGATGACCACAACGCGCTGGTCTACGTGTTCCGCGAATCGCTGTGGATCGCGGGCAGCGAGGTGCCGACGCGGCGCATGGCGATTCTTGCGAACGACCCCGGCAGCGACGGCACGGTGCTGCGCGCCGGCGCCACCAACCACAGCCCGGCGCGCGCGCTGCTGATCGCCGGCAAGCCGCTGAACGAGCCCATCGCACAGTACGGCCCCTTCGTGATGAACACGCAGGAACAGATCAAGCAGGCTGTGCACGATTTCCAGAACGGCAAGCTGGGTTGAGCCTGTAGTCGATCGCCTACCGAAAGACGGCGTGGCGTTCGGTTCGCGTGAGCGGGTGCGCGGCCTAGATTGCGGTCATGCCTCCCACGATACGCAAAGGTCAGGCGCCGCCGATGCTGCAGCGCGCCGAGTTCCACGACCGCTTCATGCAGAGCTTCCACGACCCGGCGTTCCGGGCCGAGGCCGGGGCGCTGCAACGCCTGGAAGACATTGCCTGGCAAGCGTACGACGAGGGACGCAAGGCGCCCGTGACGCGCCGCGCCGGGCCCGGTTATGCCGACCCCGACTACGAACTCTCGGTCGACTGGCTCGACGCCCGCGCACGCATCGACGCCGCGCAGGACGCCTGGGGCCGGCCCGAGACGCGCTCGCGCGTGTTGCTCATCAACGGCTCGCCGCGCAACGACGGCACCTGCCCCGGCGAAATCTCCAAGACCTGGCGCCTCACGCAGTGCGCGCGCGAGGTGCTCGAAGGCAGCGGCATCGAGGTTGATGTGCTCGACCTGAGCCGGCTCACGTCGGACTACGGCCGCCACATTCACCCGTGCAAGGGCTGCGTCTCCACCGCGATGCCGCTGTGCCACTGGCCCTGCAGCTGCTACCCCAACCACGCGCTGCGCCAGACCGGTGACTGGATGAACGAAATCTACGAACGCTGGGTGGCGGCGCATGGCGTGATCGTGCTCACGCCCACGCACTGGTACCAGGCCGCGAGCCCGCTCAAGCTCATGATCGACCGGCTGGTGTGCGCCGACGGCGGCAACCCCGACCCCACCAGCACGCACGGCAAGAAGCCTGATGAAGCCAAGGCCCTGGAGCTCGAAGGCTGGGGCTACCCGAAGCACCTGGAAGGCCGCGTCTACGGCGTGGTGGTGCACGGCGACGTGGCCGGCCCCGAGGGCCTGCGCCGCAACCTCACGGACTGGCTCGACTGGATGGGCCTGGTCGATGCGGGCGCGCAGGCGCGGCTCGACCGCTACATCGGCTACTACGCGCCCTATGCCACCAGCCACGACGCGCTCGACGCCGATGCCGACGTGCAGGAAGAAGTGCGCAACGTCGCGCGCGCCGTGGTGCTGGCGGTGGGCGCACTGCGCGCTGGCAAGCTGCAGGTGCCCGACCGCGGGTTGAAGGCGCCGAGGCCCAAATAAATCACGCGGCCGGCGTCAGGCCCGCGCTGCGGTTCATGCTTCTTTACGCAGGCTCACTTCCGGCTCACGGACGCGTTACAGAGGCGCTCCACACTTCGTCTCACCCGCTGCCCTTTGGCGGCGGACTTCTTCGAAAGGAAGCGACTCTCATGATCTCTCTTCGCCAACGCATCGTCTGGGCCAGCCTGTTGGGGTCGGCCGCCCTCGCCTCTTCGGGCGCCTTCGCTCAGGCACCGGCTGCCACCACGCCTTCGACGGCCGCACCCACGGCCGCCACCGCACCCGCCGATGCCACCGCCGCACCCAAGGCGCAGCACAAGCGCATGGACCCGGCCCAGCGCATGGAGCGCATGAAGGAGCACCGTGCCAAGCGCCTGGCCGCGCTGAAGGACAAGCTCAAGCTCACCGGCGCCCAGGAAGGCGCGTGGAGCAGCTTCACCGAGGCCAGCCAGCCGCCCGCCGGTACAGCGCGCCCGCAGCGCATGGACCGCGCCGAGTTCGCCAAGCTGACCACGCCCCAGCGCCTGGAACGCATGCAGGCCCGCCAGGCCGAACGCAGCGCACGGTTCGCCAAGCGCGCCGAAGCCACGAAGACCTTCTACGCCGCGCTGACGCCCGAGCAGCAGAAGACCTTCGACACCGAGACCGCGAAGTTCGCGGGCCACGGCCATCGCGGGCACCGCGGCCATGGCGGTCATGAAGGCCACCACGGCGCAGCGCCTGCCAAGAGCTGAGGCTGACCGGGTAGCCGGCTGAAGAGGCCGGCTTTCGGGAAAGGGCAAGGAAAAGCCCGCGATGCTTCGTGCATCGCGGGCTTTTTCGTGGGCGTGCGCAGCGTGACAGCGTTATTGGGGCGTGCCCGTCTTCTCGGTCGGGTTGGTCGGCACCGCCGGACGTTCACCCGGCTGGCCGAAGCGCGGCTTCACGTGCTGCGTCTCGGCGCGCACTTCCGCGCGCGAGCGCTCGCCGGTCGGCGACGGCATCGCGTTGGGCTGGTGGTTCACGGTGGTGCTGGCCTCGCCCTTGGGCACAACGCTGTTGGCGTTGTTGCGGTTCTGTGCGCGGGCCTCGGCCTTCACGGCTTCGCGCGAGGCGGGCACCGAGCTGTCGCCCGCCATGGGTTGCTGGACGGGTGTCGGCATCTGGGCCTGGGCGATGCCGGCGCCCAGCAGGGCGGCGAGCAGCGCGGTGGGGATCGTCAGGCGTTGCAGGGTGGTCATCATGGAAAGCTCCTTTGCAAATGAAAAAAGGGCACAAAGCCGAGCGCGATGGCATCGGCTTTGAAACCACCGTAGGAGCCCCGTTTCGGGCGTTGTGTGGGGGTGCGGCAGGCCTGCCTGTAGGAGCCCGCCGCCCTTGCGTGAAAGGCACGCGAAGAAGGTGGCGCGTTCCTACAGTCGGCGCGGGCGCGGCCACGTACAACGGGAAGACCGATGTCCTCCCCCTTCTCTTCCCCGCTGCCCGAGGCCGCTGTCGCCGCCGCACCGGCCTCGCTCAAGGTCATGACTGTGAACACCCACAAGGGCTTCACGGCGCTCAATCGCCGCTTCATCCTTCCGGAGCTGCGTGACGCGGTGCGCACGGTGGGCGCCGACGTGGTGTTTCTGCAGGAGGTGATGGGCACGCACGTGCGCCATTCGCGCACGGTGAGCAACTGGCCCGAGGCGCCGCACTACGAATTCCTGGCCGACACGATGTGGCCGCAGTTCGCCTACGGGCGCAACGCGGTGTATCCGAAGGGGCACCACGGCAACGCGGTGTTGTCGAAGTTTCCGATCGTGCATTACCGCAACCACGACGTGTCGGTGAGCGGCCCCGAGAAGCGCGGCCTGCTGCACTGCGTGCTGCGCCTGCCCGGCCGCACGGTCGACGTGCATGCGATCTGCGCGCACCTGGGCCTGGCCGAGTCGCACCGCCAGCAGCAACTGGAACTCTTGTGCCACATCGTGCGCGACGAGGTGCCGGCCGATGCGCCGCTGATCGTCGCGGGCGATTTCAACGACTGGCGCAGCCGCGCGCACGATGTGCTGGCCGAAGGCGCGTCGCTGCGCGAGGTGTTCGTGCATGCCCACGGCCGCGCCGCGCGCACCTTTCCGGCGCGCCTGCCGCTGCTGCCGCTGGACCGCATCTACGTGCGCAACGCGGGCGTGCACGCGCCCGTGGTGCTGCCGCGCCGGCCATGGTCGCACCTGTCGGACCATGCCCCGCTGGTGGCGGACATCGAGCTGTGAACGCCGAGGCCCCCATGCGCGACACCCCCGAGCGTGCCGGCCACTGGACCGGCGGCAACCGCATCGATCTGCTGGAGAACGGCGAGGAGTTCTTTCCGCGCGTGTTCGAGGCCATTGGTGCGGCGCAGCGCGAAGTGATCATCGAGACCTTCATCCTGTTCGAGGACAAGGTGGGCCTGGCGCTGCACGCGGCCATGCGCGCGGCGGCGCTGCGCGGCGTGAAGGTCGATTTGATGATCGACGGCTTCGGCTCGCCCGACCTGTCGCGCGAGTACCTCGCAAGCCTGGCCACCGCCGGCGTCAAGGTGCGGGTGTTCGACCCGGGCCAGCGCTTCCTGGGCCAGCGGCTCAACGTGTTCCGCCGCATGCACCGCAAGATCGTGGTGGTCGACGGCGAGCGCGCCTTCGTGGGCGGCATCAACTACTCCGAGGACCACCTGCTCGACTTCGGCCCCAAGGCCAAGCAGGACTACGCGGTCGAGCTGGCGGGGCCGATCGTGGCCGAGATCCATCAGTTCGTGCTGCGCGCGATTGCAGTCGGCGGCAAGGGCGTGGGCTGGTTCCGGCGAAGGCTGAAGCAGGCGCCGCCGGCGTCGCAGCTGCAGGCCGCGGCGGGCGAGGCCGATGCGATCTTCGTCACGCGCGACAACCGCCGCCACACCAACGACATCGAGCGCCACTACCGCGCCGCGATCCGCGCCGCGCGCGAGCGCATCGTGATCGCCAACGCGTACTTCTTTCCGGGCTACCGGCTCATCAAGGAGCTGCGGCGCGCGGCACGGCGTGGCGTGGACGTGCGGCTCATCCTGCAGGGCGAGCCCGACATGCCCATCGTGAAGACGGCAGCCGGCATGCTCTACCACCACCTGCTGCACGCGGGCGTGCGCATCTACGAGTACTGCGACCGTCCGCTGCACGGCAAGGTCGCGCTCATGGACGACCGCTGGAGCACCGTGGGCTCGAGCAACCTCGACCCGCTGAGCCTGTCGCTCAACCTCGAAGCCAACATCGTGGTGCGCGACACCGCGTTCAACAACCTGCTGTGGGAGCGCATGGACCAGCTCATGCAGCACAGCTGCAAGCAGATCGGCGCGGACGACCTGGCCAGCGAATGGAGCGGCTGGCGGCTGGTGCGCAGCTTCTTCGTCTTCCACTTCTTGCGCTGGTACCCGTCGTGGCTCAACCGCCTGCCGCGCCACGTGCCGCGCCTGACGCCGGCCGAGGCGACCGACCTCATGGCGCAGCAGCAGAAGCGGCGCGACAGCGACGAAGGCACGGCGCGCACGGAGACGGCATGAGTGCCTCGCTCGCCCTCACGCACCGGCCCTGGTGGCCATGGGTGCGGCGTGTGGCGATCTGGGGCTTCTTCGGCGGCATCGCCTGGCTGCTGCTGAAGCAGGCACGCACTATCGACTGGGCCGAGGTGTTCGCCGCACTGCGCGCGCTGCCGGCGCCCACGCTGCTCGCGGCCGGCGCGTTGGCCGCCAGCAGCTTCCTGCTTTACAGCACCTACGATCTGCTCGGCCGCCACCTCACGAAGCACCGGCTCGGCGCCGGCACCGTGATCGGCGTGACCTTCATCAGCTACGCCTTCAACCTCAACTTCGGCTCGCTGGTGGGCGGCGTGGCCTTCCGCTACCGGCTGTATTCACGCCTGGGGCTCGGCAACGAAACCATCACGCGCGTGCTGGGCTTCAGCATGCTGACCAACTGGCTCGGCTACCTCGTGGTGGCCGGCGCCGCATTCTGCTTCTGGCCGATGGCGCTGCCGCCCGACTGGAAGATCGACGGCGGCGGCCTGCGCCTGCTCGGCGCGGCGCTGCTGGGGGTGTCGCTCGCGTACCTGGCGCTGTGCGCGTTCTCGGACGGCCACGTCTGGCGCGTGCGCGGCCATGCATTGCGCACGCCGACCTTGCCGATGGCTTTGCTGCAGCTGGCAATGTCCTGCGTGAACTGGTCGCTCATCGGCGGCGTGATCTGGGTGCTGCTGCAGGGCGAGGTCGGGTATCCGCAGGTGCTGGCGGTGCTGCTGGTCGCGGCGGTGGCCGGCGTCGTCACGCACGTGCCGGCGGGGCTCGGCGTGCTGGAGGCGGTGTTCGTCGCATTGCTGGCGCACGAGGTGGCGGAAACGCGGCTGCTCGCCGCGCTGCTGGCCTACCGCGCGCTGTACTACCTGCTGCCGCTGGCCGTGGCGCTCGTCGCTTACCTCGTCACCGAGGCGCGTGCGCGGCGTCTGCGCGCGGATGCCGGCAACAACCATAAGAAACGTTAAATATTGCCCGCAGAAAGCGACCGATCGGTGAAATGACGGTCAGGAATTGTTGCACTGCAGCAATCTTCACTTCGCAGGCCTATAGTGGCCCTCTGTTCCCTCACGCACCCCTCTTCCCATGTCGTCCTTCAGTACCACCGCCCGTCTGGCCAGTCCGCTGATGCAATGGGTCGACCTGGCCCTCAAGACCCACGAAACCTTGCTGTCGTCCGGCACGGTGATTCGCGTGCGCACCGAGCGCATGGCCAAGGCGGGGCTCACGCCCAGCGCCGCCGACTTGGCGGAATTTCATTTGATGGGCCACGAAAAGCTCGCCGCGGCGAGCGAATCGGGCCTGGCCATGGCCAAGCAGTGGCACAGCAGCAATGCCTCGCTGGCCCAGCGTGCGTGGCAACAATGGCTGCAGGGCACCACCGCCCTCTTCTCGCTGGCCGGCAGCTTCACGCCGGCGCAGGCGGCCACGCATGGCGACGCGCTCGTGCAGGCCACGGCGCGCGGTGCCAGCACGATGGGTCAGTTCACGGGCGTGGCAGCGCGCATTGCGCGCGAAGGCCTGAAGCCGATCCACACCGCCGCCACGTCGAACGCGCGGCGGCTGCTGGCTGAACTGCAGGCCTGACGGCCCGCTTCTTCCGTCTCTTCAGGGTTGCGCCGGGACCAGCGTCACCAGCGTGATTTCCGACGGCGCGCCGAAACGCTTCGGCGGCCCCCAGTAGCCGGTGCCCCGGCTCACGTAGATCCACATGTCGTGCAGCCGGTGCAGGCCGGCCGTGAACGGCTGCTGCATCGGCACGAACAGGTTCCACGGAAAGAACTGGCCGCCGTGCGTGTGGCCCGACAGCTGCAGCTGGTAACCGGCCGCGGCCGCCACCGGCGCGCTGCGCGGCTGGTGCGCCAGCAGCACGCGCGTGTGCACCAGTGGCGGCGCGTCGTACAGCGCCAGGTGCGGATCGCTCGCGTGCGCGGCGTCGAAATGGCCGGCGGTGAAGTCGGTCACGCCGGCCAGCACCAGTGCGCTTTCGAACAGCTCTTCGTCGGTCTGCGCGCCGCGCACGTTGCGCGTCTGCAGCACCACGTGCTCGTTCAGCAGCACCTTCAGGCCGAGGCGGCGCAGCTCGTCGATCCAGGCATGCGCGCCCGCGTAGTACTCGTGGTTGCCGGTGACCACGAAGGTGCCGTGGCGTGCGCGCAGGCCCGCCAGCGGCGCGATGTGCTCGCGCAATTCGGGCACGCTGCCGTCCACCAGGTCGCCGGTGATCGCGATGGCGTCGGCGCCGAGCCCGTTCACCGCATCGACGATGCGCTGGATGTAGCCGTTGCGGATCGTCGGACCCACATGGATGTCGCTGAGCTGCGCGATCGTGAAGCCCGCGAGTGCCGCGGGCAAGCCGCGGATCGGCACCTCGACCTGCTTCACGCCGGCTGTGCGGCGCGCATTGAAGAAGCCGATCAGCGACACGCCCGTGGCCAGTGCCAGCACCGCCAGCGCGCTCCAGGGCGCGACCGCGTCCGGCACCTGCAGGCCGCCGAGCGCGCTGGCGAGCCAAGCCAGCAGCAGGCCGAGGTCGCGCACCAGTGTCAAGATGAACAGCGAGGAGAACCAGCCCATGCTGATCAGGCCGATCCAGTGCAGCGTTTCGCCCGCTGGCTTGGCCTTGCGGTCAGCGCGATGGCTGCGCGATACGAACGGCAGCGGCATCGTGACCGCCGACACCACCAGCAGCACGAGCGCGAGCGGCCACGCAGGCGTGAGCGTCGCCAGCGCGGGCAGCAGGCGCAGCGCGATATAGACGTGCAGGAGCGCGGTCAGGACGCTCAGGGGACGGATCGGCATCGGGACGGAGGGAGACGCGGGCATGGCCCGGGACACGTCACCTGCAAGGCGCATGCCGCGCATTCAAGGCGCCGAAAGCTGCCTGGGCCGCTATTTTTTCTATAGCGCAAGGCAACTGGATAGCGGGCGTTGTGGCGCCGCGGGTGCGACCGTTCGGTGCCGGCCGCGGCGCGGTGCCGCTGCGTTTACCGCACCGTGCGCGTGCCGGCGGAGGCCATGTCGGTGCCCGCCGGCCATTCGAAGACCGCCTTGGCCGGCGCGCCCAACGACACCTGCAGCGTTTGCTTCAGCGTCTGGCCGCCGATGCGAGCCTCCACTTCATAGCGGCCCGGTTCGAGCCGCGCCACCATGAACGGTCCGCCGGAGACCACATTGTCGAGCAGCGCCGTGCCGTGGCTGTCGCGCACGGTGACGTGCACGCCGGCCGCGAAGTCGGCGCGACGGCCGTCCTTGATCGCGAATTCGAAGCTCGCGGGCCAGCGCGGCGATACGGTTTCCATCAGCTGCGCCTCGTCCTGGCCGATGCCGCCGCTCATGTACTCGACGCCGTGCGCCATGAGGATCGGCGGGTTCATCGCGGCCTGGGCCGGCTGCGCCGAGAGCGCACCGCCGAGCAGCACGAGCAAGGCGGCGCCCGTCGCGGCGGCGATGGGCCGGGCGTGCGAGAACAGAAACAGGGGGTTGGTGGTGGTGAGAGACATCGAGGCCTTCCTTTCCGGGCGGTGGTGGCGACAGGCCACGCAGGAAGGCACTGTGCCGGGCACGACTTAAGGAAGACTTAACTGCGCGCGGGCCGCGGTGGCCCGCGTCGGGTCAGCGCGCGGCGGTTTGTGCGAGCGCCTGGGGCAGCGGTGGCGCGACCGAGGCCATGTCGAAGTTCGACGGCCAGACGAACGAGGCGCGCGCCGGGATGCCGGCGATCACGACCAACTGCTGCGTGAGCGTGAGCCCGCCCAGCGTCACGTCGACGTCGTAGGCGCCCGGTTCGAGCCGCGCGAGCATGGTGGGCGCCTGGGTCTGCACTTCCATGACGGTCTGGCCCGTGTACTTCTGGCGGATCTGGATCGCTGCCTTGGCCGGGAAGCCGGCCTGCTGCGCGCCCTTGCCGTCGTTCACGCGGAAGTCGATGGTCGCGGCCCATCGCGGCGCGACCATGTCCAGGAAGGCGGCTTCGCCCTTGGCGGCGCCGCCGCACATGTATTCGATGCCCTGCGCGACCTGGATCGGCGGGTTCGAGAACGCATGGGCCGGCGACACGGCCGCGAGGAGTGCCGCGGCGGCTGTGGCACCGCCCAGAACCAGTGCAGCCAAGGGCCGCTGGAAACGCTTGGGGTTCATTGCTCTGTGTGTCCTCGATCTTGCGTGACAGGAAATCCGTCAGGAATTTTGCTTAGCAAGAGTCGGGCTAGATATAGCGTTTACGAGGAAGCTTCTGCGTTACGCAGGTGAATGCTATTGTTTTCATAGCTGGTGACGCCCGTGTGACGGGCGCCATTCACGCTTTTCGGGTGTCTTTCATCGGAAACCCTGAGACGGGGCTC
>NZ_CALRZC010000279.1:0-9624 GCF_943372545.1 Variovorax sp. YR752
AGCGCCCGCGCAAAGAGGACCGACATGACGATTGCCGACATCAAGAAGACCGCCGAGACCAAGATGGCCAAGACCATCGAGGCCTTCAAGGTCGAACTGCAGAAGATCCGCACCGGTCGCGCCCACCCGGGCATCCTCGACCAGGTGCACGTCGAGTACTACGGCTCGATGCTGCCGATCAGCCAGGTGGCCAACGTCACGCTGCTGGACGCGCGCACGATCAGCGTGCAGCCGTTCGAGAAGGGCATGGGGGCGAAGATCGAGAAGGCCATCCGTGAGTCCGACCTCGGCCTGAACCCTGCGGCGCAGGGCGACCTGTTGCGCGTGCCCATGCCTGCACTGACCGAGGAACGCCGCAAGGACCTGACCAAGGTGGTGCGGCACGCCGGCGAGGAAGCGCGCATCGCCTCGCGCAACGTGCGCCGCGACGCCAACGAGCACCTGAAGAAGCTGCTCAAGGACAAGGAGATCTCCGAGGACGACGAGCGCCGCTCACAGGAGCAGATCCAGCGCCTGACCGACGGCACGATCGCCGAGATCGACAAGCTCGTGTCGGGCAAGGAAGCGGAGATCCTGGCCGTCTGAGGCCCGGGTTTTCTTGCTGCACTTCACTGCACGCTGCGCGCGACGCCCCACGTGAGTTCCGACACCGGCACCCCGCGCCACGTCGCCATCGTCATGGACGGCAACGGCCGCTGGGCCAAGCGCCGATACCTGCCGCGCGTGTTCGGCCACAAGGCTGGCGTCGACACGCTGGTGAAGACCGTGCTGGCCTGCGCCGACCGTGGCATCGAGCACCTGACGGTGTTCGCCTTCTCGTCCGAGAACTGGAAGCGGCCGGCCGAGGAAGTCTCGTTCCTGATGGGCCTGGTGCTGGTGGCGGTCGAGAAGTACCTCGCCAAGCTGGCCGCCCAGGGCGTGCGCATCCGCATGATCGGCGACCGCGAGCAGTTGACCGACCGCCTGCGCCAGGCCTGCGACCGCGCCGAGTCGAGCACGCAGCACAACACGCGCATCACGCTGTGGGTGGCCTTCGCCTATGGCGGTCGCTGGGACATCGTGCAGGCTTGCCGTGCGGCCATGCGCGACGGCGTGAACCCGGATGAGCTGGATGAGGCCACGCTGGGCCGCTACATGGCCTTCGGCGGCGCACCCGACCCCGACCTGCTGATCCGCACTGGCGGCGAGGTGCGCATCAGCAATTTCCTGCTCTGGCAGGCGGCGTACTCGGAGCTGGTGTTCAGCGATTGCCTGTGGCCGGACTTCGACGAGGCCGAGCTCGACGCGGCCATCCGCGCCTTTGCAGCGCGTGACCGTCGCTTCGGCCTGGTGAAGACCAGCGTGGCGCCGGCGCAGGCCACTGGAACCTGATCATGCTCCGGCAGCGAGTCATCACCGCCATCGTGCTGCTGGCGCTGCTGTTGCCCGCGCTGTTCGCGGCGTCGCCGTGGCCCTTCGCTCTGCTCACACTCGTGCTCATCGGCGCGGCCGGGTGGGAGTGGGGCCGGCTCAACGCGGCCGGCGGCGCGGCGATCGCGATCGGTGTGCTGCTGGCGCTGGCCTGTGCGGTGGCCGCGTGGCTGGGCTGGGCGGCCACGCCGCCGCGCTGGCTGTGGTGGCCCGTCGCGGCCGCCTGGATCGTCGCAGGCGCGTTCGCCTTGCGCGCCGGCCCCGCGGGCTGGCCGGCCGTGCCGATGCCGCTGCGCTGGCTGCTCGGTCTGGTGATGCTGTGGGTGGCCTGGCTGGCGCTGGCCCATGCGCGCCATCTCGGCATCAATTTCATCCTCTCGGTGTTGTGCCTCGTGTGGATGGCCGACATCGCCGCCTATTTCGGCGGGCGAGCCTTCGGCCGCCGCAAGCTGGCACCGACCATCAGCCCCGGCAAGAGCTGGGAGGGCGTGTGGTCGGGCGTGGTTGGCGTGATCGTGCTGGCCCTGCTGTGGCGCTGGGTCGATGCTTCCCAGCCGGTCGACTCGCCCAGCCTGTACAGCCGCATCGAACTGCGCTGGGGCTGGCTCGGGCTGCTGGTCGGCGTCGCCCTGCTGGCCGCGATGAGCGTGGTTGGCGACCTGTTCGAATCGCTGGTCAAGCGCAGCGCGGGCGCGAAGGACAGCAGCGGTCTGCTGCCCGGCCACGGCGGCGTGCTCGACCGCGTCGATGCGCTGCTGCCGGTGTTCCCGATCGCCATGGCGCTGGTCGCGTCCTGAAGGTGTATTCCGCATGAGCTCCACTCCCTTGCGCGTCTGTGTGCTCGGCTCCACCGGCTCGGTCGGCGCGAACACGCTCGACGTGATCGCGCGCCACCCGGAGCGCTTCGAGGTCTTCGCGCTGACCGGGGCGAGCCGCATCGACGAGCTGGCCGCGCAATGCCTGCAGTGGAAGCCGCGCTTTGCGGCGATGCCCGACGAAGCGCGAGCCGGTGCGCTGCGCGAGCGGCTGGTGCGCGAAGGCCTGCACACCGAGGTTCTCTCGGGTGAGCGTGCACTGGAACAACTCGCAGCCCACCCGGACGTCGATGCGGTGATGGCGGCGATCGTCGGCGCTGCCGGCCTCGCGCCCTGCCTGGCCGCGGCGCGCGCCGGCAAGCGGCTGATGCTGGCCAACAAGGAAGCCCTGGTCGTCGGCGGCGCCTTCTTCATGGACGCCGTGGCCGCCGGCGGTGCCACGCTGCTGCCGATCGACAGCGAGCACTCGGCGATCTTCCAGTGCCTGCCCGAGGACCGCAGCGCCTGGGCCGCGCGCATCGACCACATCGTGCTGACCGCTTCCGGCGGGCCGTTCCGCTCGCGCGACCCGGCGACCCTGCGCGACGTGACGCCCGACCAGGCCTGCGCGCACCCGAACTGGGTGATGGGCCGCAAGATCTCGGTCGACTCGGCGACGATGATGAACAAGGCGCTGGAGGTGATCGAGGCGCGCTGGCTGTTCGACCTGACCCCCGAGCAGATCCGCGTCGTCATCCATCCGCAGAGCATCATCCACTCGATGGTCGTGTGCCGCGACAACTCGGTGCTCGCCCAGCTCGGCACGCCCGACATGCGCGTGCCGATCGCCTATGGACTGTCGTTCCCGCAGCGCATCGAGTCGGGCGCCTCGCGGCTGGACTTCACCGACCTGTCGGCGCTGAGCTTCGAGCCGGCAGACTTCACCCGCTACCCCGGCCTCGCGCTGGCCTGGGAGGCGCTGCGCGCCGCGCCGGGCAGCAGCGCGGTGCTGAACGCCGCGAACGAAGAGGCGGTGGCGGCCTTCCTCGCCGGAACCATCCGCTTCGATCAGATTCACAGCGTCAACGCCGGCACGATCGACTCCGTGCTGCCGGAGGCCGGGCAGGCCGGGTCGCTGCCGGGATTGCTCGAACTCGACGACCGGTCGCGCCGTGCAGCGCGCCGACTGGTGGAAGGCCTGACCCGATGATCACCCTGGCCGCATTCATCCTCACGCTGGGCGTGCTGATCGTCGTCCACGAGTACGGCCACTACCGCGTGGCAGTGGCCTGTGGCGTCAAGGTGTTGCGCTTCTCGGTCGGCTTCGGCCGCGTGCTGTGGCGCCGCCAGGCGACGCCGCACAGCACCGAATTCGTGATCTCGATGCTGCCGCTGGGCGGCTATGTGCGCATGCTCGACGAGCGCGAAGGCCCGGTCGCGCCGCACGAACTCGACCGTGCCTTCAACCGCAAGTCGCTGTGGCAGCGCACCGCGGTTGTCGCCGCCGGCCCGATCGCCAACCTGCTGCTGGCCGTGCTGCTCTATGCCGGCGCGCACTGGATCGGCATGGACGAGCCGAAGGCGCTGATGGCGGCGCCCGCGGCGGGCAGCCTGGCCGAGCGCGCCGGAATGCGCGCCGGCGACTGGGCGCAGGCCTGGTCCGACGACGGCACGCAGTGGGAAGACCTGCGCTCGATGGGCGACCTGCGCTGGCAGGTGACACAAGCCGTGCTCAATGCGCGGCCGCTGCACCTGATGGTGACCGATTCGCAGGGCCACGGCCAGCGCCGCGTTCAGCTCGAGCTCGACACGCTGGGCGCGCGCGAGGTCGACGCCCAGCTGATGAAACGCATCGGCCTGGGTGCGCCCTTCAGCGAGCCGGTGCTCGGCGAGACCAAGCCCGGCGGCCCGGCGGCGAAGGCCGGCCTGCGCGCCGGCGATCGCGTGCTCAGCATCGACGGCCAGGCCATCGTCGAGTCCACCCGCATCCGCGAGCTGATCCGCGCCAGCGGCGCGGACGGCACGGCGCGCACCATGCAGTGGCGTGTCGAGCGCAACGGCCAGTCGCTCGACATCGCGGTGACGCCCAACGTGGTGGCCGACGGGGCGCTGAGCGTCGGCCGCATCGAGGCCTATCCGGGCCAGCCGCCGCAGGTGGTCAAGGTGCGCTACGGCGTCGTCGAGGGGCTCACCCGCGCCGTGACGCGCACCTGGGAGATGTCGACGCTGACGCTGAAGATGCTCGGCAAGATGCTGATCGGCGAGGCGTCGCTGAAGAACCTCAGCGGCCCGCTGACCATCGCCGACTATGCCGGGCAATCGGTGCAGCTCGGCCTGGCCTACTACCTCGGCTTTCTTGCGGTGGTCAGCGTGTCACTCGGCGTGTTGAACCTGCTGCCGCTGCCGATGCTCGATGGCGGGCACCTGATGTATTATCTTTTCGAGGGTGTGACGGGGCGGCCGGTCTCCGAGTTGTGGCTGGAGCGGCTGCAGCGTGGCGGGGTGGCCATCATGCTCATGATGATGTCCCTGGCTCTCTACAACGACGTGGCCCGCCTGCTGGGCCTGCACTGACCCCGACGCATGCCTTCCTCCCGCCGAGCGCCCGCACTCCGCCCGACCATCCTCAGCCTCGCCCTCGCCGCCGCGCTCCACACCGGGGCCGCGTGGGCGGTCGAGCCCTTCGTGCTGAAGGACATTCGCGTCGAGGGCCTGCAGCGCACCGACGCCGGCACGGTGTTCGCCTCGCTGCCGTTCCGCATCGGCGACACCTACAACGACGACAAGGGATCCGCTGCGCTGCGTGCGCTGTTCGCCACCGGCCTGTTCAAGGACGTGCGCATCGACATCGACGACGGCGTGGTCGTCGTGATCGTCGAGGAACGTGCAGTGATCGCCGCGATCGACTTCGCCGGGCTCAAGGAGTTCGACAAGGACACGCTGATCAAGTCGCTGAAGGATTTCGGCATCGGCGAAGGCCTGCCCTTCGACAAGGCGCTGGCCGACCGCGCCGAGCAGGAGCTCAAGCGCCAGTACCTGACGCGCAGCCTGTACGGCGCCGAGGTCGTGACGACGGTTACGCCGCAGGAACGCAACCGCGTCAACGTCGTCTTCACGATCACCGAAGGCACCGCCGCGAAGATCAGCGAACTGCGCATCGTCGGCAACAAGGCCTTCTCGGAAGGCACGCTCAAGGGCCTGTTCGACCTCAACGACGGCGGCTGGCTGAACTGGTACACGAAGGCCGACCGCTACTCGCGCTCCAAGCTCAACGCCGACCTCGAGACGCTGCGCGCCTACTATCTGAACCGAGGCTACCTCGAGTTCAACGTCGACTCGACGCAGGTCGCGATCTCGCCGGACAAGCAGGACATCACCGTCACGATCAACATCACCGAGGGCCAGCCCTACACGGTGACGGCCGTCAGGCTCGAAGGCGACTACCTCGGCAAGGAAGAGGACTTCAAGACCCTGGTCACGATCAAGCCCGGCGAGGCCTACCGTGCCGAGGACGTCACCGACACGACCAAGGAGTTCGCCGAACGCTTCGGCAGCTTCGGCTACGCCTTCGCGCGCATCGATGCGCGGCCCGAGATCGATCGCGCCAACGGCCGCGTCGTGGTCACGCTGGTCGCCGACCCGGCGCGCCGCGTCTACGTGCGTCGCGTCAACGTGGCGGGCAACAGCCGCACGCGCGACGAGGTGATCCGCCGCGAACTGCGCCAGTTCGAGTCGTCCTGGTACGACGGCGCCAAGATCAAGCTGTCGCGCGACCGCGTCGACCGCCTGGGCTACTTCAGCGAGGTCAGCGTCGACACCGTCGAGGTGCCGGGCACGCAGGACCAGGTCGACCTGACGATCAACATCAAGGAGAAGCCGACCGGCAACCTGCTCGTCGGCGCCGGCTACTCGACGGCCGACCGGCTGTCGCTGACCGCGTCGATCAAGCAGGAGAACGTGTTCGGCTCGGGCAACTACCTCGGCGTCGAGGTCAACACCAGCAGGTCCAGCCGCACGCTGGTGGTCAGCACGGTCGATCCGTACTTCACGATCGACGGCATCTCGCGCGCCTTCGACGCCTACTACCGCACCTCGCGGCCGATCAACAGCCAGGGTGAGGAGTACCAGATCGTCACGCCGGGCGTGTCGGTGCGCTTCGGGGTGCCGTTCAGCGAGTACGACACGGTGTTCTTCGGGTTGGGCGCCGAGCGTACCGAGATCAAGGGCACCAATGCGATGCCCAACAACCTGTACCTGTACCGGCTGCAGTTCGGCGCCGTCAGCAACTCGTTCCCGCTGACCATCGGCTGGACGCGCGACGAGCGCGACAGCGCACTGGTGCCCAACGCCGGCAGCTACAAGCGGGTCAACGTCGACTGGACGCCGTTCGGCAACACGCGCTATCTGCGCACCAACCTGCAGTACCAGCACTACTGGCCGATCACGCGGCAGTTCACCTTCGCGGTCAACGGCGAGATCGGCTACGGCCGTGGGCTGGCCGGTCGGCCGTACCCGGTGTTCAAGAACTTCTACGGCGGCGGCCTGGGCACCGTGCGCGCCTTCGACCAGGGCTCGCTGGGCCCGCCGGACGTCACCGGCGCCTACATCGGCGGCAACCGCCGCCTCAACCTGAACAGCGAGCTGTACGTGCCGGTGCCTGGCGCCGGCAACGACCGCACGCTGCGCCTGTTCGGCTACGTCGACGTCGGCAACGTGTGGGGCGAGTCCGAACGAATCACCGCCGACAGCCTGCGCGCGTCGGCCGGCATCGGCCTGAGCTGGATCTCGCCGGTCGGCCCGCTGAAGCTCAGCTGGGGTTCGCCGATCCGCAAACAGCCGAACGATAGAATCGAGAGACTGCAATTCCAGATCGGGACCGCGTTCTAATGAAAACTTCCCTCCTGAAGTCGACCGCCGCTGCCGCGCTGATGGCGCTTGCGGCGCTGGGTGCGCAGGCCCAGGAACTGAAGATCGGCTACGTCAACGCCGATCGTGTGCTGCGTGACGCCGCTCCTGCCAAGGCCGCACAGGCCAAGCTCGAGGCCGAGTTCGGCAAGCGCGAGAAGGAGCTCTCCGAGCTGGCCAACCGGCTCAAGGCAGCCGGCGAGAAGCTCGACAAGGATGCGCCGACGCTGTCCGAGAGCGAGCGCACGCGCCGACAGCGCGAGCTGGTCGAGCAGAATCGCGACTTCGACCGCAAGCGCCGCGAGTTCCAGGAAGACCTGACGCAGCGCAAGAACGAGGAGCTGGCCTCCGTCGTCGAGCGTGCCAACAAGGTGATGAAGCAGATCTTCGACACCGAGAAGTACGACCTGATCATCCAGGAAGCCGTCTTCGCCGGCCCCCGGATCGACATCACCGAGAAGGTGATCAAGGCGTTGAACGCCCAGAGCGGCAACGGCAAGTAAGGGCAGGGCAACGCCGATGGAAGTTGCTCTGCGCGAGATCGCCGGGCAACTCGGCGGCGAACTGCTCGGTGACGGCGAGCTGCGCATCGCGCGCATCGCCACGCTGGAGGGCGCGACGCCTGACGCGATCACCTTCCTCGCCAACCCGAAGTACCGTGCGCAGCTGGCCACCACCCGCGCCGGCTGCGTGATCGTCGCGCCGGGCGTGCGCGACGAAGCGGCCGCCCGCGGCGCGGCGATCGTCACCCCCGACCCTTACCTCTACTACGCACGGCTGTCGCAGTGGTGGGTGCGCACGATGCACCCGAAGCGAGCTGCCGGCATCCACCCGAGTGCAGTGGTCGATCCGGGCGCGCAGATCGCGGCCGACGCCGTCATCGGCCCGCTGTGCGTGATCGGCGCCGGCGTGCACATCGGCGCCGGCACGCGGCTGGCGGCGCGCGTGACGGTGTACGACGGCTGCACGATCGGCGCGCGCTGCATCGTTCACAGCGGCGTGGTCATCGGCGCCGACGGCTTCGGCTTCGCGCCCGTCAAGGCGGATGGCGGTCTGCGCTACGAGAAGATCGAGCAGCTCGGCGGCGTGCGCATCGGCGATGACGTCGAGATCGGCGCCAACACCTGCGTCGACCGCGGCGCGCTCGACGACACCGTCATCGAGGACGGCGTCAAGCTCGACAACCTCATCCAGGTCGGGCACAACGTGCGCATCGGCGCGCATTCGGCCATGGCCGGCTGCGTGGGCATCGCCGGCAGCGCGGTGATCGGCAAGCGCTGCACGGTCGGCGGCGGCGCGATCGTGCTCGGCCACCTGACGCTGGCCGACGACGTGCATATCTCGGCCGCTTCGGTGGTGATGCGCTCGATCCGCCAGCCGGGCCAGTACAGCGGCGTGTTTCCCATCGACGACAATGCGGCCTGGGAAAAGAACGCGGCCACGCTGCGCCAGCTGCACACGCTGCGCGAGCGCATCCGCACGCTGGAAAAGAACGACACGCCGAGACAACCATGACGACGATGGACATCCACCAGATCCTCAAGAAGCTGCCGCACCGCTACCCGTTCCTGCTGGTGGATCGTGTGCTGGAGGTCGAGAAGGGCCAGCGCATCAAGGCGATCAAGAATGTGACCATCAACGAGCAGTTCTTCAACGGCCATTTCCCCAAGCGGCCGGTGATGCCCGGCGTGTTGATGATCGAGGCGCTGGCGCAGGCCTCGGCACTGCTGGCCTTCGAGACGCTCGGCCAGTCGCCCGACGAGAACACGGTCTACTACTTCGCCGGCATCGACAACGCCCGTTTCAAGCGGCCGGTGGAACCTGGCGACCAACTGGTGCTCGAAGCGAGTCTGGAACGCATGAAGGCCTCGGTGTTCAAGTTCAAGGCGCGTGCCCTGGTCGGCGACGAAGTCGCCGTCGAGGCAGACCTCACCTGCACGATGCGCAGCTTCGCCTGAGGCGCGCGCCGCGGAGATCCGGAGATGGCGAACATCCACCCCACGGCAGTCGTCGAGCGCGGTGCCGAACTCGGCGAGAACGTCACCATCGATGCGTACACCATCGTGCGTGCGCAGGTGCGCATCGGCGAAGGCACGACGATCGGCCCGCATTGCGTGATCGAGGGTCGCACGACGATCGGCCGTGACAACCGCTTCTTCCAGTTCAGCTCGATCGGCGCCGTGCCGCAGGACAAGAAGTACGCGGGCGAGCCGACCGAGCTGGTCATCGGCGACCGCAACATGGTGCGCGAGTTCTGCACCTTCAACCTCGGCACCGCCCAGGACACCGGCGTCACGCGCATCGGCGATGACAACTGGATCATGGCCTACGTGCACATCGCGCACGACTGCCAGGTCGGCGACCGCACCACGCTGGCCAACAACACCACGCTGGGCGGCCACGTGCACCTGGGCGACTGGGTGACGGTCGGCGGCCTGACCGGCATCCACCAGTTCGTCAAGATCGGCGCGCATGTGATGGTCGGCTTCGGCAGTGCGGTGTCGCAGGACGTGCC
>NZ_CALRZC010000280.1:0-9590 GCF_943372545.1 Variovorax sp. YR752
AGGGAAGCCCGCTGGCCGACGTGATGGCCGGCCAGATGCCGCTGGCCTTCGAGCCGGCCACCACCGCGATCCCGCTGGTCAAGAGCGGCAAGCTGCGCGCCTTGGCCGTCACCAGCAGGAAGCGCAGCGCCGCACTGCCCGACGTGCCCGCCGTGGCCGAATTGCTGCCCGGCTACGACGGCGACGGCTGGCAGGGCTTCTACGTGCCGGCCGCAACGCCCAAGGACATCGTCGCGCGCTTCAACACCGAAATCGTGAAGGTGCTCAAACAACCCGACGTACAGCGCCGGCTGATCGACCTGGGCCTGCAGCCGGTGGGCAGCACGATCGACGAATTCGCCAAAGTCTCGCGCGACGAATACGCCAAGTGGGGAAAGATCGCGAAGTCGAACAACATACGCATCGACAGCTGAGGGCGTCAGGCGTCAAGCGTCAGGTGCCATCGCCCTTCGGGGCAGGCCTCAGGTCGATGTGCGCGACAGGGTCGCCAGCTTGTTTTTCGCGCTCTGCAGAAGGCCGACCTTCTCAACGGGCAGCTGCGCCTTCGTGTCCCCGAGCTTGATGATCTCGAGCGCCGCGGGTTTCGGCATGAGTGCATCGCGCGGCGTGAGGCCGTTGAATTTCGCGTTCGATATGACGTGCACCTTCAGGTGACGGTGGATGTTCTTCGAGAGCTTCTTGCAGGCGGCGCCCAGGGTGGCTTCGTCGGGAATCGACTGGCCGTGCACGACGAGCAGCTCCAGGGTGCCGTCTTCGTCCTCTGCGAGCACGAAAGCGCGCACGACCGAGGCCTTGAACTTGCCGCGCAGCATCGCGCGGACCGGCTCGGCCGCGGCGAACGACTTGAGCGCGATGTTGCGCAGCTCGTCGTGGAAGATGAAGGCGCGGTCGATCGAGAAGGTCTCGGCCTCCTCCGCCTTGGGCTTGTGGCGCTTCAGGATGCCACTGCCGACGAGGTGCTCCAGCGTGCGTTCCACATCGGCCGTGTCGAGCTTCGAGCGATGGGCCAGCTCGCTGGAAGACAAGGGTTGGTCGGGCGCCGCGTAGGCGACCATCAAGAGCTTTTGCACCTCGGGGGCGAAAAGAAAATCTGCAGCACTCATTTCGCGGTTCTCTACTTCTCTACGTCTGTGGGGTTCTCTACAAGCGGGTTGCATTATCGAGAGCCCCCCTGCTTCCCGTGCGATGCGGCTTTCTCCACGGCGTTTTCGCGGCGGATTCCGTCACCGCGCATGGCGCCGGCCTACAGCGGCGCCCGGTGCGCGCCGGTAAGAACGGCTGAACACGACAAGGAGCTTCAGCCATGGACCTGGAACAGACGATCGACGAGATCAAGCAAGTGGATGCCGCGCGCGCCGACTACCCCGGCGAACACCTCGTCGTGCTCGGCGCCGGCGTGCTGCTGTTGCTGGCCGCGGGCCGCAGCCGGTCGTTCCTGATGCGGATCGTCGCGGGCGCCGCCGGCGGCGCGCTGATCGGCCGGGCCGCGAGCGGCACCGGCGGCATCGCGAAGCTGGCCGGCGTATTGCAGAACGGAGGCCTGGCATGGCCGCGGCGCTGACCTCGCAGGCCCACCCGCCTGCATCCGACCCGCGGCGATACTGGGCCCCTTGCCTGGGCGTGGCATTGGTGGCGATGTCGCTCTTCTATGTGACCTTGAAAGACCTGGTGCAAGAGAGCGCGGCGCGCGCCGCGGTCTTGACCACGGCAGTCGTTCCGGTCGAGCCCGACAGATCGGCCGCCCGCGAAACGTTGCCGGATGCGGCGCCAAGCGCATCCTCAGCACCCGTCACCCTGACGAACACGAACTTCGAGCCTCCGGTGATCGCCCCCGAAACGCCGGCCGCCAAGTCCGTGCCTGCCGTCGTCGAGGTGCACAAGTGCGTCATGCCGGAGGGCGATGCGGCCTACTCCGACGGGCCATGCCCCGAGGGCGCACGCGCGAGCACGCTGCGATTCCCGCGCGACCTGCACGCCTCGGCGAACTTGTGAGTTGGGGAGCGGCTCAGGCCGCCTTCAGAAACACATCGTGATCCGGCGCGAAATTGGCGTGCAGCGGCAACATCGCGCCGCCGAGCGCACAGGCCTGCGCCCCCGCCCGCCCGCCGTGCAGCCGCGGCGACCACAGGCCTTCCCAGTTGCACTGCGCGAGCGCCGCGCGGGTCTGCACCAGCAGCGCGTCGAGCAGCGCGCGTGACATCGAACCGTCCATCACCACGTCGGCCAGGTCGAGCACGGCCGTGCTGCTGACGATGGCATGCGCCAACGCGCGCGATGCGCTGCCGAGCCAGGCCTGCGTGGCCGCGGCGAACGGCGCTTCGAGCGCGCGGTCGTCGTACGCGGCCGTAGCGTCGAGGCCTTCGGCGCGCAGGCGCTGCTCGAGCTCCCACAGCGACGCCTCGGCCACCACCTGCGTCGACACGCCTTCGGAGGGCTTCTCCGTGCGCATCGGGATCGACGCGAGCGCGCCCGCGTTGCCGTGCGCGCCGGTGTGCAGGTGCGAGTTGATGACCAGCCCGCCGCCCACGAAGGTGTCGACGAAGATGTACAGAAAGCTCTTGAGGTCGTGCCCGCGCCCGGTGACGAGCTCGGCCACGCAGGCGGCTACGGTGTCGCGCGCGAAGCCCACGGGCACGTCGGTGCGCGCGCGCACCTCGGTCAGCAGGTCCATCTGGTTCCACTCGTCCGACTGTGCCTTCGACAGCCCCAGCGTGCGGTGCCAGCCACCGAGCTGGAACGGCGCCGCCAGCCCCGCGCCCACGTTGCGCGCGGCCAGCGGCCCGAGCCCGTCGCGCAGCCGGTGGATGTGCTCGGCGATCACCGGCAGCAGCGCCTCGGCATCCGGGAACTCGTAGCGGATCGCGTGGTGCTCGCGCACCTGCGCCGTGAAGTCGATCAGCAGCCACTCGGCCCCGCGCCGCCCGAGCTTGACGCCGATGGCGAAGGCGCCGTCGGGGTTGAGCGCCAGCGGCACCGAGGGCTGGCCGATGCGCCCGCGCACACGGCTTTGCTTGACGATGAGGCCGTCGTCCTCGAGCCGCGCGGTGATGAGGCCGATGGTCTGCGCGCTCAGCCCCGTGAGCCGCGCGAGGTCGGCCTTGGGCAGGCTGGTGTGCACGCGCAGCGCCTGCAGCACCACGCGCTCGTTGAACTGGCGCATGCCCACCTGGTTGGAGCCGCGCGGACGCAGCAAGACCGACGGGAGTTCGAGGGCATCGGGATCAGGCATGCGCCTCCGCGGGCAACTGGTCGGCAGTCATCGCGCCAGTCATCACGGCCACGGTGTCGCTCATGCTGATCTTTCGGGGGTTGAGAACGGCGGCGCGGCGCCCGAGGCGTGCCACGTGGATGCGGTCGGCCACCTCGAACACGTGGGGCATGTTGTGGCTGATGAGCACCACGGGCAGGCCGCGCTCGCGCACGCGGCGGATGAGTTCGAGCACCATGTTGCCCTCTTTCACGCCGAGTGCGGCGGTGGGCTCGTCCATGATGACCACGTGCCGCGCGAAGGCCGCGCTGCGCGCCACGGCCACGCACTGGCGCTGGCCGCCCGAGAGCGTTTCGACCGCCTGCGTCATCGACTGGATGCCGACCTTCAGGTCGGCCATGCGCGCCGTGCTTTCGAGCAGCATCTTCTTCTTGTCGAGCATGCGCAGCACGTTGCCCATGAAGCCGGGGCGGCGCAGTTCGCGGCCGAGAAAAAGGTTCTCGTAGATGGTCATGGCGGGCGCCACCGCGAGGTCTTGATAGACCGTCTCGATGCCGGCGCGGCGCGCGTCGAGCGGGTTGCGAAAGTGCACCGGCGCACCATCGAGCAGGATCTGACCCTCGTCGGGCACGATGGCACCCGACAGCGCCTTGATGAGCGACGACTTGCCCGCGCCGTTGTCGCCGATCACCGCGAGGATCTCGCCTTCGCGCAGTTCGAAGTCGACGCCGTCGAGCGCGGTGACCTGGCCGTAGCGCTTCACCAGGCCCTTGGCCTGCATGACGATCTTGGGAGTTGCGACAGCATTCATCAGCGGGCTCCCTTGCGCGAGAGCTGATCGGCCGCCACCGCCAGGATCACCAGCACGCCCGTCACCAACACCTGGTAGATCGACGACACGCCCATGAGCGTGAGCCCGTTGCGGAACACGCCCACGATGAGCACGCCGATCAGCGAGCCCAGCACGATGCCGCGCCCACCGAACAGGCTGGTGCCGCCGAGCACCACGGCCGTGATGGCATCGAGGTTCTCGGTCTGGCCCGCGTTCGGGTCGCCCACGCCGGTGCGCGCCACCGACAGCAGCGAGGCGATGCCGTAGAACACGCCCGCCGCCACGTACACGCCCAGCAGCACGCGCTGCGTGGGAATGCCCACCAACCGCGTGGCTTCGGCGTTGTTGCCGACCGCGTAGATGTGCCGGCCGGATGCGGTCTCGCGCAGCACGAACCACGCGAGCACATACAGCGCCACCATCAGCACCGAGCCCCACGCCACCTCGGCGCTGCCGATGGTGAAGGTGGTGCCCAGGCCCGTGAGGCCGGCGGGCAGGTCGGTGATCGTTTGCGACGACGAATACAGCTGCGTGATCGCGAACGCGATGTTCAGCGTGCCCAGCGTCACGATGAACGGCGGCAGCTTGATGCGCGTGACCAGCAAGCCGTTGAGCAGGCCGAACAGCGTCGTCACGCCGATGCCGCACAGGATGGCCAGCGGCACCGGCATGCCGAGCTCGGTCGCGAACTTGCTCATGACGATGCTGCCCAGCGCCATCACCATGCCACACGACAGGTCGATGCCGGCCGTGAGGATGATCAGCGTCTGGCCGATGGCGATCACGCCCACCACCATCACCTGCTGCAGGATCAGCGACAGGTTGCCGCCCGTGAGAAAACGGTCGGACTGCGTCGCAAAGAAGATGCATGCGCCCAGCAGGGCCAGCCACGGCCCGAGGGCGCCCCACGGGATGTGGTGCGTTGGAGATTTCGCCATCGATGTGTACTCCCGGGACGACCTGTTTACTTCTTGCCCCAGCACAGCTCGGTGCCGGTCTTGGTGTCCTTGCTCTCGACGCCGGCCACGCTCTTGCCGGCGATGAGCGTCACGCCGGTGTCGACGTAGCCCGAGGCCTTCTTGCCGGTCTTGGCGAACTCGACGCCCGCGGCCACGCCCATCGCGGCCATCTTCAGCGGGTACTGCTGCGAGGTCGCGGCAATGACGCCGGCGGCCGTGTCCTTGATGCCCTGGCAGCCGCCGTCGACCGAGACGATCATCACGCCCTTCTCCTTGCCCGCGCGCTTGAGCGCGTTGTAGGCACCGGCCGCGGCGGGCTCGTTGATGGTGTAGACCAGATTCACGTCGGGCGCCTTCTGCAGGCAGTTTTCCATCACCGTCTGCGCCTTGGCCTGGTCACCGAAGCTGTCGGCCATGCAGACGATTTCGGGCGCCTTCGACAGCTCGTTCGACTTGGCATCGTTGGCCGCCAGCCCAAAGCCCTTCATGAAACCGTTGTGGCGCTGCGCGCCCACCGGGTGGCCCGGCAGCAGGTCGAGCGCGACGATCCTGGGCGTCTTGCCGGCCATCGCGGCCTTGGCGTATTCGCCGATGAGTACGCCGGCCGTGTAGTTGTTGGTGGCAAAGAGCGCATCGGTCGCGTCCGGCGGATCGGCCGGGCTGTCGAGCGCGATCACCATGATGCCCTTGTCGCGCGCCTTCTTGATCGCCGGCACGATGGCCTTGGCGTCGCTCGGCGTGATGAGGATGGTCTTGGCACCCGCGGCAATCATGTTTTCCATCGCCGTGATCTGGCCCGCGTTGTCGCCGTCGGCCTTGCCCGCGCCCGACAGCAGCTTGGCGCCGAGCTTCTTGGCCTCTTCCTGCGCGCCCTCCTTCATCTTCACGAAGAACGGATTGGTCTCGGTCTTGGTGACCAGGCCGATGACCGGTTCGCCGGCGGCCAGGGCCGTGGAGGCAGTGGAAGCGGCCAGGGCCAGAACGGCCAGGGCGGGAACGAAACGCGGGCTGATGAACATGGGGGTGTCTCCTTCAGGGGGCGAGGCGCTCAGCGCCTGCCGTGCTTGCTGTGGAACCGGATGCCTTGCCTGCAAACAAGCGGAAAGACATCCGAACGCGAAGGGGACTATCGAGCAGGCGACCGACTAAATCAAGTCAGTTTAGTTATCGAAAACCCGAGGGCGGCAGCGGGTGACCTTGAGCGGTTGATTGCGCTGCAGCGGGCGATTTGTAATTCAAATTAACTCATTTCAATTGCCGCGACAGCTATTCTTTTCAAATTTTGACAATTGTCCTAATTGTTGATTTATCGTAACCACCGATGCGAAAAATCATCAATCTGTGGAATGCAGAGCAAAGTTCGCGCTTCGGCCTGATGCCCGGAAAGCGTTGATGCCAATGGATTCAGTGCTCTGTTTTTCATTCCACACCGCCGGCCAAGTTGAATAAATAAACCCGGAGGAATTGCGGCAGATGCTCAGCCATTTCGTGGAAATACTCCGAAACAATCCGGAAATCGCCTTGTTTCTGGTGCTGGGCATTGGCTACGCGGTTGGCCAGATCCGCTTCGGGCCGATCCAGCTCGGCGGCATCTGCGGCACGCTGATTGCCGCGCTGGTCGTCGGCCAGTTGGGCATCCGGCTCGACGACAGCGTGAAGAACGTGTTCTTCATGCTCTTCATCTTTGCGCTCGGCTACGCGGGCGGCCCGCAGTTCTTTGCCAACCTCGACGCCAAGGGCCTGCGGCTGGGCCTGCTGTGTCTGGTCGAAGTGGTGGTGGTGCTCGCGCTGGTGCTCGGCGCGACCGTGCTGCTGTCGCTCGACCGCGGCACGGCCGCCGGGCTGATGGCGGGCGCAGCCACCGAATCGGCCGTGGTGGGCACTGCGACCGACGCGATCTCGAAGCTCTCGCTGTCGGCCGCTGACATCACGCAGCTGCAGGCCAACGTGGTCACGGCCTATTCGATCACCTACGTGTTCGGGCTGATCGCCATCGTGGTGGTCACGAGCCAGGTGTTTCCGCTGCTGCTGCGCGTCGACCTGCGCGCGGAAGCCGACAAGCTCTGGAAGACCATGGGCGGCGGCGCCGACGACCCGGACGCCGCCAGCGCCACGCCCGAGATGGTCGGGCGCGTGTTCCGCGTCACCGTGGGGCGGGGCCGCTCGCTCGGCGAACTGACGTCGATCCTCGGACGGCAGGCCAGCATCGAGCGCGTGGTGCGCGACGGCCAGACCCTCGCGGTCGCGCCCGACCTGCACTTGCGCGTGGGCGACCGCGTGCTCGCCATCGGCCGGCGCAGCGCACTCGTCAACGTGGGCGAGCTGCTGGGCCCCGAGTTCGCCGACACCGCCGCGTTCGACACCGTGGTCGAAACCACCGAGGTCGTCGCCAACCGCCGCGAATGGTTCGGCCGCGGGCTGCGCATGCTGGAAAACGAGTTGCCGTCCGCCGTGCAGGTGATCGGCGTGGCGCGCGACGGCCACGCCATGCCACTGCTCAACGACCTGACGCTGCAGCGCGGCGATGTGCTCCAGCTCTACGGCCCCGCACCCGAGGTGGCAAGCGCCATCGCGCAGATCGGCGACCGCGTGATCGCCTCCACGCGCAGCAACATCAGCTTCGCTGCCGCGGGCATTTTGCTGGGCGTGTTCATCGGCGGCTTCAGCGCAAAGATCGGCGGCATTCCGTTTTCACTCGGCACCGGCGGCGGCGCGCTGCTCACGGGGCTGGCCTTCGGCTGGTACCAGTCGAAGCACCCGCACCGCCTGAGCGTGCCGGCCGACGCGCTGGCGCTCATGAAGGACCTGGGCCTGGCCACCTTCATCGCCTGCGTGGGCCTGGCCTCGGGGCCGCAGGCGCTGGCGCTGATCCAGAAGTTCGGCATTGCGCTGCCGCTGGTGGGCATCGCCGTGGCGGTGGTGCCGGCCAGCATCTCGCTGTTCGTCGGCCACCGCCTGCTCAAGCTCGAAGCACCGGTGCTGCTGGGCGCCATCGCCGGCCAGCAGTGCAGCACACCCGCGCTCAGCGCCGTGCAGAACGCCGCGGGCAACGCCACGCCGCTGCTGGGCTACACGATCACCTACGCCATCTCGAACGTCGTGCTGCCGTTGATGGGCCCGCTGATCGTGGCCCTGTCCGGACTGGTGCAGCACGCGAAATAAGACAACGCCCCGAGACGCTCCACGCCCTTCTCTTCTCTCTTCTTCCCATTGATGCCCTGAAAGGACTTCCCCTATGGAATGGCTGCACGAACTCTTCAAGAAATCGCCCGAGATGGCGCTCTTCCTCTCGCTGGCCGTCGGCTACTGGATCGGCAAGCTCAAGTTCGGCAAGTTCCAGCTCGGCGGCGTCGCCGGCTCGCTGCTGGTGGCGGTGATCGTCAGCCAGGTCGGCGTGCAGATCGACGGCGGCGTGAAGGCCGTGCTGTTCGCGCTGTTCATCTACGCCGTCGGCTTCGAGAGCGGGCCGCAGTTCTTCAGCTCGCTCGGCAAGCAATCGATCAAGGAAATCATCCTGGCCGCCGTGATGGCAGCCACCGGCCTCGCGACCGTGGTGGTCATGGCCAGGCTGTTCGGGCTCGACAAGGGCCTGGCAGCGGGCGTGGCGGCCGGCGGCCTCACGCAGAGCGCCATCATCGGCACGGCGGGCGACGCCATCGGCAAGCTCGGCCTGGCGGCAGCGGAGACCGCGCGGCTGCAGGGCAACGTGGCGATCGGCTATGCCGTGACCTACGTGTTCGGCTCCTTCGGCGCGATCATCGTGTGCGTCAACATCCTGCCCAGGCTCATGGGCCGCAGCATCCGCGACGACGCGATTGCCGCCGAGACCGCGATGCAGGCCGGCGTGAAGGTGCTCGGCCCCGACCAGCAGGAAGCCGCGCCCCCACTGGTCGGCCGCATCTACCAGCTGACGAGCGACCCGCAGCGCACCGTGGCCGACATCGAGAACGCCGACCCGGCGACCACCATCACCATCGAGCGCGTGAAGCGCGACGGCAAGTTCGTCGAGGTCAGCCCCACGCTCGTGCTGCGCCAGGGCGACCAGGTGCTCACCGTCGGCCGGCGCGACGCCGTGGTGGCGAGCGCCCCGCTGCTGGGCAAAGAAGTCGATGCGATCGACGGCATGGAGCTCACCATGCACAAGCGCGAGATCGTGCTCACCAACAAGGACTTCGGCGACAAGACCGTCGACCAGATCCGCCAGGCCACCGCCGGCGGTGTGCGCCACGGCATCTTCGTGGTGCAACTCAGCCGCATGGGCCAGGTGCTGCCGATGCAGCCCGACACCGTCGTGCAGGTGGGCGACCTGGTGTCGATCTTCGGCGCCGAACAGGACGTGAAGCGCGTGGCCGCTCTCGTCGGCGACGTGATCGTGCCCAGCGCCAAGACCGACTTCGTCTACCTTGGCGCAGGCCTGGTGGTGGGCCTGTTGATCGGCCTGCTGAGCGTGAAGATCGGCGCCATTCCGCTGACGCTCGGCGCCGGTGGCGGTGCGCTGCTGTCGGGCCTGCTGTTCGGCTGGTACCGCGCGAAGAAGCAGACCTTCGGCGCGCTGCCGCCGAGTGCGGTGCAGCTGCTGAAAGACCTGGGC
>NZ_CALRZC010000281.1:0-9467 GCF_943372545.1 Variovorax sp. YR752
GTGCCCATGTTGTCCGGCGAAATGCCACCCACGGGCATCACGGGCGTGCCGGCCGGCAGCACCGCGAGCAGGGCCTTCACGACGGCGGGCGAGGCCAGCTCGGCCGGGAACAGCTTCAGGCCTGTGGCACCGGCCGCGAGCGCGCCGAAGGCCTCGGTCGGCGTCATCACGCCGGGCAGGCAGACCATGCCCAGGCGCGCGGCCTCGCGGATCACTTCCGCATTGAAGTTGGGCGACACGATCAGCTCGCCGCCGGCCGCATGCACCTCGCGCACCTGCTTCGCGTCGAGCACCGTGCCCGCGCCGACCAGTGCGGTCGGAAAGCGCTGGCGCATGAGCGCGATGCTCTCCAGCGGCTGCGGCGAATTGAGCGGCACTTCGAGCAGCCGGAAGCCGGGCTCGACGATGGCGTCGCCCACATCGGCGGCTTCGGCGGGCGAGAGGCCGCGCAGGATGGCCACGAGCGGCAGGGCCTGCATCGCGGCGTTGAATTTGTCGAGGGGTGTGGTCATGCGGCAGGTGTCCTGTCGGTGTCGAGAAAGCCGGACAGCGTGTGCAGTCCGGCCCAGGTGGCTTCGGCGCCGAGCGTGCGCGTGGCAACGCCGGTGGCGCGCAGGGCCAGGGTGTAGCGCTGGGTGAGGATGGAGGAGCCGATCAGGACGACCTCGCCGACGGCCTGCACGGATTGCGTGCGCAGTTCTTCGCCGATGAGCAGGCCCGACAGGTAGCTCGACAGCTCCTCTTTCGGCATGCGCTCGAACAGCGCGAGCGTGCGCGTGCCGAAGGCGTTGTGCAGCAGGCCGTGGCCGTTCTCGGAGCGCGTCACGCCTTCGAGGAACGCGGCTTCGTCGAGCGGCGCGGCCGCGTCGAGCGTGCGCGCCAGGATCGAGTGCTGGCTCAGCAGCGCATAGAACTCGCCGGTCATGTAGGTGCGAAAGCCGGCGACGCGGCCCTTCTTGACCGTCGCCCATTTGTTGTGGGTGCCGGGCAGCACGAAGACGCCGTCGTCCAGGCCGGTGATCGTCATGGCACCGAGGATCTGCACCTCTTCGCCGCGCATCACGTCGGGCACGCCGGCGTGCTCGTCGCTCAGGCCCGGCACGATCGCGATGCGCGCGCCTGGGATGGCGCCGATGTCGATGATCTTGCGGCCCACTTCCACGCGGCCCGCGGGGCAGGGGCAGTAGGGCGCTTCGACCCAGCCCTGCTTGCTGCCGGCCATGCCGGAGATCAGGCAGCGCGTGTCTTCGAGGCGCATCCAGTCGCCGAACAGCGACTCGAACACGGCGGGGAAGCCGCCTTCGGGCACGGTGAGGATGCCGCGGGCGTCGCTGCGTTCTTCGATGACGTGTCCACTCGGGTCGAGCAATGCGCCGCGTAGCGAGCTTGTGCCCCAGTCGATGGCGATGAGTCTTGTCATGTCTGTCGTCTGCTGCGTTTTGAGGGTTGGTTCGGGGCGCGTGCCCAGGACACCGGGTACTCCCCTCCGCGAATGTCCCCCGGCCTGCGGCCTCCTCCTTGATTTCGCTGCGGGGAGCACCCAGTGCCCTGTGCACGAGAGGCGCGGTCGTTGTGCGGGGCGATCAACCTGCGATCGCGCCCTGAAGTCTGCCCTCAGTGATTGTCTCGCGGCACAAAAGCCCCACGCCGCCCGCGCAGAAAGTCCAGGTCCGCGCCCTGGTCGGCCTGCAGCACGGTGTCGACATAGAGCTTCCAGTAGCCCGAGTCGAGCGGTGCCTTGGGCGCGACCCACTTCGCGCGGCGCTTCGCCAGTTCCTCGTCGCTCACATGCAGGTGCAGCTTGCGGTTTGGCACGTCGAGCTCGACGATGTCGCCGTCCTGCACCAGTGCCAGCGGGCCGCCTGCAGCCGCTTCAGGCGCGGTATGCAGAACGACGGTGCCGTAGGCCGTGCCGCTCATGCGTGCGTCGCTGATGCGGACCATGTCGGTGATGCCCTTGCGCAGCACCTTGGGTGGCAGTGGCATGTTGCCGGCCTCGGCCATGCCGGGGTAGCCCTTGGGGCCGCAGTTCTTGAGCACCATGATGCAGTGCTCGTCGATGTCCAGGTTCTCGTCGTCGATGCGCTTGTGCAGGTCGTCGGCGCTCTCGAACACCACGGCGCGGCCCTTGTGCACCAGCAGCTCGGGCGTGGCCGCACTGGGCTTGATGATGGCGCCATTGGGCGCGAGGTTGCCGCGCAGCACGCAGATGCCGGCCTTGTCCTTGAAGGGCTCGGCCTGGGTGCGGATGACCTGGGGGTTGTAGTTCTCGGCGTCCTTCACGTTCTCCCACACGCTCTGGCCGGTGACGGTGAGGATGTCCTTGTGCAGGTGGTCGGCGATTTCCTTGATGACCACGGGCAGGCCGCCCGCGTAGCAGAAGTCTTCCATCAGGAACTGGCCCGACGGCTGCAGGTTCACCAGGCAGGGCAGGTCAGCAGCGAGGCGGTCGAAGTCGTCGAGCGTGAGGTCGACGCCGATGCGGCCTGCAATGGCCAGCAGGTGGATCACGAAGTTGGTCGAGCCGCCGATGGCCGCGTTGACCTTGATCGCGTTCTCGATCGCCTGGCGCGTGAGGATCTTCGACATGTTCATGTCTTCATGCACCATGTCGACGATGCGCCGGCCCGCCTGGCGCGCGAGCACGTTGCGTCGGCCGTCGACGGCGGGGTAGGCCGCGTTGCCCGGCAGGCCGATGCCCAGCGACTCGACCATGCTGGCCATGGTGCTCGCGGTGCCCATCGTCATGCAGTGGCCGTGGCTGCGGTGCATGCAGCTCTCGGCCTCGAAAAAATCTTGCAGCTTGAGCGTGCCGGCGCGCACCTGTTCGCTCATCTGCCACACGCCGGTGCCCGAGCCCAGCTCTTGCCCGCGCCACTTGCCCGAGAGCATCGGGCCGCCCGACACGCCGATGGTCGGCAGGTCGACGCTGGCCGCGCCCATCATCAATGCGGGCGTGGTCTTGTCGCAGCCCATGAGCAGCACCACGCCGTCGAGCGGGTTGCCGCGGATGCTTTCTTCGACGTCCATGCTCGCGAGGTTGCGGTACAGCATGGCGGTGGGACGCAGCAGCGTCTCGCCGAGCGACATCACCGGGAACTCGAGCGGAAAGCCGCCGGCCTCGTACACGCCGATCTTCACCTGCTCGGCGAGCGTGCGGAAGTGCGAGTTGCAGGGCGTGAGTTCGCTGAAGGTGTTGCAGATGCCGATGACCGGGCGACCGTCGAACTGGTCGTGCGGCACGCCCTTGCCTTTCATCCAGCTGCGGTAGATGAAACCGTCGCGGTCATGGCGTCCGAACCACTGCTGGCTGCGCAGTTCGCTGGCGGGCTTTTTCTTCGGGGCGTTGCTCATGGGATGTGTCTCTTTGTCGTGGATCTGGAGCCGAAATCCTCAGGGTTTTTCCTGCCGGACGACCCTTTCAATCATCATATGATAAGCGTGACGAGCTGTCGCGCATTCAGGGTTTTCGAGTGGCCGGCACAGGCAAAGCCGCCTGAATCCGGTCTCGATACGTGCAGGAAAACAAAGCACCGGACACCACCAGAACCACACACACAGGCCCGCATGATCAAGAACGTCCACGGCAACACGGTCGATCGCATCGGCAGCGACATCGTCGCGGGCCGCTATGCGCCCGGCGCGTCGATTCCGCCGGAGCCGCTCCTGTGTGAAGAGCTCGGCGTGAGCCGGACCGTGGTGCGCGAATCGATCAAGTCGCTGATCGCCAAGGGCCTCGTGACCAGCGGTCCGAAGGTGGGCACGCGCGTGCAACCGTCCGACCAGTGGAACTGGTTCGATGCCGACGTCATCGTGTGGCAGACGCAGGCGGGCCTGTCGGCCGAGTTCCTGCGCGACCTGCAGGACCTGCGCCGCGTGGTCGAACCGGCTGCGGTGGCCATGGCCGCGCAGCGCGCCACTCCCGAAGACATCGCCGACATGGAAGACGCTTACGCGGGCATGAAGCGCGCCATCGAGTTCGGCGGCGACTACATCACGCCCGACCTGCGTTTTCACCAGGGCCTCATCCGCTCCAGCCACAACCGCATGCTGGTGCAGATGAGCCGTGCGCTGGGCGCGCTGCTGCGCACGAGCTTCGAGATATCGACCTCGCGCAAGAACGGTCCTGCGAGTTCGCTGCCGCTGCACCGCGCGGTGCTCGACGCCGTGATCGCGCGCGATCCGGCCGCGGCCGAGAAGGCCGTGCGGGTGCTCATCGACGGCGCGCGCCTCGACATCGAGACCGTGCTGGCCTCGCGCAAGAAGCTGCCGCGCATCAGCCGGCCAGCAACGCAGCTCAAGGCCTTTCCGCTCTAGCCGGCTGGCAAGCCAACGACAGCGCAGAGCGACCCTTCCTCCCTCCCATAACAACACCGGAAAGTCAGGAGACGCAGATGCTGATGCAAAGGGCAATCGACGGATTTTTTCGCCTGCTGGAGTTCCTCGTCGTCGTGTGCATGGTGGCGATGGTCGTCATGGTGTTCGGCAACGTGGTGCTGCGCTACGGTTTCAACTCCGGCATTTCGGTGTCGGACGAGATGTCGCGCTATTGCTTCATCTGGCTCACCTACATCGGCGCCATGGTGGCGATGCGCGACGGCGCGCACCTGGGCGTCGACACACTCATCAAACACCTGCCGCTCATGGGCAAGAAGGTCTGCTTCTTCCTGAGCCAGTCGCTCATGCTGTTCTGCAACGTGCTCTTCTTCATGGGCACCTACGAAATGCACGAGCTGCAGGTGACCAACATCTCGCCCGTGGTCGGCATCTCGATGATCTGGATCTACGGCATCGGCTACATCGTGTCGGTGGTGATGGCCCTCTTCAACATCGACAAGCTCTGGCGATTGTTCCGGGGCAGGGTGCCCGACCAGGAGCTGATCCAGGTCATGGAATCCGAAGAACAGGTGCTTGACGCCGCCGCACACGGGAAGGTGGCGCAATGACCGTCACGATCTTCATCGTCTCCCTGCTCGGCGCCATGGCACTGGGCATTCCGATCTCGTACTCGCTGCTGGTGTGCGGCGTCTCGCTGATGGGCTGGCTGGCCTACACCGGCGGACTGCCGGCCTTCGACAGCCAGATCATTGCGCAGCGCTTCGTCGACGGCGCCGACAACTTCCCGCTGCTCGCGGTGCCGTTCTTCCTGCTGGCCGGCGAGTTCATGAATGCCGGCGGGCTCAGTCGGCGTATCGTGAACCTGGCGATGGCCTGGGTCGGTCACTACCGCGGCGGCATGGGCTATGTGGCGGTGCTGGCGGCGATCATCATGGCCTCGCTCTCGGGTTCGGCCGTGGCCGACACGGCCGCGCTGGCCGCGCTCCTCATCCCCATGATGAAGGCCGCCGGTTACCAGCTGAACCGTTCGGCCGGCCTCATTGCCGCGGGCGGCATCATCGCGCCGGTGATTCCGCCGTCGATCGGGCTCATCGTGTTCGGCGTGGCGGGCAACGTGTCGATCACCAAGCTGTTTCTCGCGGGCATCGTGCCCGGCATCATGATGGGGCTCGCGGTGGGCGTGGCCTGGTGGATCGTGGCCCGGAAGGACAAAGTGAAGTCCTCGCCGCGCGTGCCCTGGGGCGAGCGGTTGAAGGTCACGGCGCAGGGCAGCCTGGCGCTGGCGCTGCCGATCATCATCATCGGCGGCATGAAGTTCGGCGTCTTCACGCCGACCGAAGCCGCCGTGGTCGCGGCCGTCTATTCGCTCGTGGTGGGCCTCTTCATCTACGGCGAGCTCAAGGTCAAAGACCTGTACCGCCTCACGCTCGCGGCGGGCAAGACCACCGCGGTGGTGATGTTCCTCGTGGCCGCCGCGATGGTGAGCGCATGGCTCATCACGGTGGCGAACATCCCGACCGAGGTGGTGGCGCTGCTGGAGCCCTTCCTGGACAACAAGACGCTGCTGATGTTCGTGATGATGGTGCTGATCGTCATCGTGGGCACCGCGCTCGACTTCACGCCCACCGTGCTCATCCTCACGCCGGTGCTGATGCCCGTGGTGCTCAAGGCCGGCATCGACCCGGTGTACTTCGGCGTGCTGTTCATCATGAACAACGCCATCGGCCTCATCACGCCGCCCGTGGGCACGGTGCTCAACGTGGTGAGCGGCGTGGCGCGCATCTCGATGGACGATGCCTTCAAGGGCGTGATGCCCTTCTTCATCGCCCACCTGGTGGTGCTGTTCACGTTGGTGTTCTTCCCGCAGCTCGTGACCGTGCCGCTCCAGTGGTGGATGGGGCGCTAGTTTTTCGTTCCTGTTCTTTTTCCTGTCAGTCAGTTCGTTCAATCAACCAACCCCTCGAATCGAAGGAGACAAGCATGTTGTTTCGCAGAACCCTGATGACCGCCGCCCTCGTGGCCGGTGGCCTGCTGGCGTCGACCGGCGCCCTCGCGCAATTTGCCGAACGCACGATCAAGTTCACCAACGGCGTGAACGAAGACCACCCCGTGGGCGTGGGCGTGAAGAAGATGCAGGAAGTGCTCGCTGCCAAGACCGGCGGCAAGATGAAGATCACGGCTTTCTGGGGCGGCGCCGCGGGCGGCGACCTGCCGGCTACGCAGGCGCTGCGCGCCGGCACGCAGGAAATGGTGTGCACCTCGAGCTCGCCGTTGGTGGGCATCGTGAAGGAACTCGGCGCCTTCGACCTGCCGTTCCTGTTCGCCAACGAGAAGGAAGCCGACGCGGTGCTCGACGGCCCCGCGGGCGAGTACTTCAACAAGAAGCTCGAAGCCGCCGGCCTCGTGAACCTGGCCTACTGGGAGAACGGCTTCCGCAACCTCACCAACAGCAAGAAGCCGGTCACGAAGGCCGAAGACTTCGAAGGCGTGAAGCTGCGCGTGATGCAGAACAACATCTTCCTGGACTCGTTCAAGACCCTGGGCGCCAACGCCGTGCCCATGGCCTTCGGCGAGGTGTTCACCGCGCTTGAGACCCGCACCATCGACGGCCAGGAGAACCCCTTCGTGACCATCGAGACCTCCAAGTTCAGCGAGGTCCAGAAGTACCTGAGCGTGACGCGCCACGCCTACACGCCGTTCCTCGTGCTGTACAGCAAGAAGCTCTGGGACCAGCTCAACCCGCAGGAGCAGGCCGTGCTGCGCGAGGCCGCGAAGGAAGGCCAGAAGGTCCAGCGCGAAGCGAACCGCGCGCTCAACGAGAAGTCGCTTGCCAACCTGCGCAAGACCATGACGGTGAACGAAGTCTCGGCCGCCGAGCAGAAGCGCATGCTGGAGAAGGTGAAGCCCGTGTACGACAAGAACGTGCCCAACATCGGCACGGAAGCCGTGGGCGTGGTGACCGACGCGCTGAAGAAGGCGCGCGGAGGCTGAGGCTTTCAGCCATGCGCTGAATGTGTGCAAGAGCCGCGCGGCATTCGCCGCTGCGGCTTTTTCTTTTTGCGGAACCCCTTTCATGAAAATCACGCAAGTCGAAACCATCCGCCTCGGCGAGTTCCCCAACATCCTGTGGGTGCGCCTGCACACCGACGAGGGCCTGGTCGGCCTCGGCGAAACCTTCATGGGCGCCGAAGCGGTCGAGGCCTACCTGCACGAGTGGGCGGCGTTCAAGCTGCTCGGCACCGACCCGCTGCAGATCGAGGCGCGCAACCGCGACATCACGGGCTACCTGGGGTGGCGCGGGTCGGGCGTGGAAACGCGCGGCAACTCGGCCGTCGATATCGCCCTGTGGGACCTGTTCGGCAAGGCCGCCAACATGCCGGTGCACACCGCGCTGGGCGGCAAGAGCCGCGATGCGATCCGCATCTACAACACCTGCGCGGGCTACCAGTACATCCGCAGCGCCACCAACCAGACCAGTTCGAACTGGGGCCTGGCCAACAACAACGGTCCGTACGAAGACCTGCAGGGCTTCCTGCACCATGCCGACGAGCTGGCGGAGTCGCTGCTGTCCGAAGGCATCACGGCCATGAAGATCTGGCCCTTCGACCCGGCGGCGGAAAAAAGCCACGGGCAGTACATCAGCCATGCCGATCTCGACACCGCGCTCGAGCCCTTCCGCAAGATCCGCCAGGCGGTGGGCGGCAAGATGGACATCATGGTCGAGTTCCACAGCCTGTGGCGCCTGCCGATGGCGCAGAAGATCGCGCGCGCACTGCAGGAGTTCGACACCTTCTGGCACGAAGACGCGATCCGCATGGACAGCCTCGACCTGCTCAAGCAGTACGCGAAGGACTGCCAGGCGCTCGTCTGCGCCAGCGAAACGCTGAGCTACAAGTGGGGCTTCAAGGACTACCTGCAGACCGGTGTGGCCGGAGTCGCGATGCTCGACCTGAGCTGGTGCGGCGGCCTGACCGAGGCGCGCAAGATCGCCGCCATGGCCGATGCGTGGCAACTGCCCGTGGCACCGCACGACTGCACCGGGCCGGTGGTCTGGGCCGCGTCCACGCACCTGAGCCTGCATGCGCCCAATGCGCTCATCCAGGAGAGCGTGCGCGCCTTCTTCACCGGTTGGTACAAGGAGCTCGTCACCGAGCTGCCGAAGGTCGAGAACGGGATGATCAGCCTCAACGACAAGCCCGGCCTCGGCCTGGAGCTGCTGCCCGACCTGCACAAGCGCGCCGACGCGATCGTGCGGGTGTCGAAAGCTTCGTAGCGCCGTCGTTCGTCAGCGGTTGTCGTCGGTGCGCAGCCGCAGCAGGGCGCGCACGAAGCCGTGGTCCGAGCGCGAGCGGTCGCGGCCTTCGTGCAGGTGGTCGTTGAAGTAGTCGACGCGGCGCACGTCGCCCAGGCTGTGGCGGCTGCTGGCCACGAACTCCTCGCTCACGAGGATCTGGTCGAGCACATCCGGAAAGCCCTGGTGGATGTGCGAATAGGCCACGTCCTTCTTGAGCGCCGACTCGCCCTGCATCTCGTAGGCGTTGAACAGCGCCACGTCGCGCGCGGCCTTGTCGTAGGCCACCTCGGAGGTGGCGGCCACCAGCTGCGTGGTCACGCTGTGCGGGTTGTCGTTGAAGTCGCCCATCACCACCAGCGGCACGTTGGTGCCCTGCAGCAGGTCGATCACGATGCAGCGCAGGGCCGCGGCTTCGGCACCGCGCATCAACAGCGAACGCAGCGAGGCCATCGCGCCGATCTTGCGGTCGTCGCGGTCTTCGAGGGGGTTGCCCTGCGCGTCCTGCAGGAACTTGGGGCGCTTGGACTTCAGGTGCACCGTCAGCACATGCACCTGCTGGCCGTGCTTCATGCGCACGGTGACCAGCAGGGGCGGGCGCTCGAAGCGCGTGTGCGGCCCGAGGCCCGGCACGTCGACGCCGAAGCCCGGCGGAAAGTCGACGAAGGACTGCGTGCTTTCCACCTGCAGCCGCGTGACGATGCCAACGCGCGGCGTGCCTTGCGCGCCCGGCCGCCCCGGCGTGCCCGGCGGGCTGCCGGGCGGCGGCGTGTTCTCGGCGCCCGGCACCGAGACGAAGTCGTAGCGCAGCCCGCTGCGCCCGATGGCGGCTTTCAGC
>NZ_CALRZC010000282.1:0-9444 GCF_943372545.1 Variovorax sp. YR752
CCGCTCTGTCGCGCGGGGCCCCGCGCTTCGCGAACGAAGCGTCAGAACCTCATCAGGCGTTGCCCAGCCTCAGGTCGGGGTAGCGCACGTGCTCCACCAGTTCCTGCGTTTCCTTCTTGGGCGCGGGCGTCAGCAGGCTGACGATGATGATCACCGCGAAGCCGATCGGCACGCCGAACAGGCCGGCCGAGATCGGCTGGATGTCCCACCACAGTTCCACCGGCCGGGTCACACCGAACACGCCACGCAGCCAGGGCTGGGTGGTGGCCATGTAGTAGAACGTCGTGCCCAGGCCTGCGATCATGCCCAGCGACGCACCCCACTTGTTGGCGCGCTTCCAGAAGATGCCGAGCGTCAGCGCCGGGAAGAACGCCGCCGCCGCGAACGAGAACGCCGCCGAGACCAGGAACAGGATGTCCGCCGGCTTCTGCGCCGCCACCGAGGCAGCCGCGAGGGCCACGACCAGCAGCAGGATCTTCGAGATCATCACGCGGCGCGCGGTGGGCGCGTTCGGGTCGATCATCTTGTAGTACAGGTCGTGCGACAGCGCGTTGGCGATCGTCAGCAGCAGGCCGTCGGCAGTCGACAGCGCCGCCGCGAGGCCGCCCGCCGCCACCATGCCCGACACCACGTAGGGCAGGCCACCGATTTCCGGCGTGGCCAGCACGATGATGTCGCCGCCGATCTTCATCTCGCCGAGCTGGAAGATGCCGTCCTTGTTGATGTCCACCACCGACAGCAGGCCCGGGTCGACGCGCGACCAGCTGGAGATCCAGCGTGGCAACTGATCGAACGGCGTGCCCACCAGCACGTTGAACACCTCGTACTTGACCAGCACGGCCAGGGCCGGGGCGGTGAAGTACAGCAGGAAGATGAAGAACAGGCTCCAGAACACCGACTCGCGCGCCTCCTTCACCGACGGCGTGGTGTAGTAGCGCATCAGGATGTGCGGCAGCGCGGCCGTACCCACCATCAGGCAGAACACCAGGGCCAGGAAGTTGCGGCGTGACACGTCGAAGGCCTTCTTCGCCGCGTCGTCGCCGTTCGGGTCGCCGGCGAACACCTGCGCGTGGTTGGGCATGCCGCCCAGCGGCTTGGCACGGCCTTCGTTGGCCGCCTTGGCCGCCGTCCAGGCCTTCTTCGCGTCGGCTTCGTTGGCCGGCACCGCGGCCAGCGCCTTCTCGGCCGCCTGCACTTCGGCCACCGGGGCGTTGGCGGCCTTCAGCTCGGTCAGCTTGGCTTCTGCCGCGGCCTTCTCTGCGGTCAACGCGGCCGGGATGTCCTTCAGCTTGGCGCCGAACTCATCCGCCTTGGCCTTGAACGCGGCAACGACCTCCAGTTCCTTCGGGTCCTTGCGCAGTTCGTCGCCCTTGGCAGTGACCTTCTGCAGCTGGTAGCCGTAGATCGCCTGCGGGACCGGCACGCCGGTCTGCTTCACCGACAGCCACACCACCGGGATCATGTAGGCAATGATCAGGATGATGTACTGGGCCACCTGCGTCCAGGTCACGGCGCGCATGCCGCCGAGGAACGAACAGACCAGGATGCCGCCCAGGCCGACGAAGATGCCGACCTCGAAGGCCAGACCCGACAGCCGCGCGGTGATCACGCCCACGCCGTAGATCTGCGCCACCACGTAGGTGAAGGAGCACAGGATCGCCGCGACGATGCCCAGGAAGCGCGGCAGGTTGCCTTCGTAGCGTGCGCCCAGGAAGTCAGGGATCGTGAACTGCCCGAACTTGCGCAGGTACGGTGCCAGGAACAGCGCCACCAGGCAGTAGCCGCCGGTCCATCCGAGGATGAACGCCAGGCCGCCGAAGCCGGTGAGGTACAGCGTACCGGCCATGCCGATGAACGAGGCCGCGCTCATCCAGTCGGCGCCGGTGGCCATGCCGTTGTAGATCGCAGGCACGCGCCGCCCGGCCACGTAGTACTCGGCCGCATCCGAGGTGCGGCTCATGATGCCGATGCCGGCATACAGCGCCACGGTGGCGAGCAGGAAGATGAAGCCGATCCAGTTGCGCGGCAGACCCATCTGCTCGAGCACCGCGAGGACCACGACGAAGGCAATGAAGCCGCCGGTGTACCAGGCGTAGACCTTGTTCAGCTGCGCCTTGAAGGCCTTGTTGGCCGCGGCACCACCGCCGGTGCCATGTTCGAAACTTACGCCAGCCATGTCATTCCTCCTCGGCAACGCCGAACTGCTGGTCCAGCCGGTTCATGTACCGGGCATAGAACCAGATGATCGCGACATAGACGATCAGCGCGCCCTGGGCCGCGACCCAGAAGCTGAACGGCCAGCCAAAGAACGTGAAGTTCAGGTCACGGGCGAAGAACCCGATCACGAACGTCACGAAGAACCAGATACCGAGCAGAACCGCGGTGATCCGCAGGTTCGCACGCCAGTACTGGTGGTGCCTTTCCGACAATTGCATCGCAGTGCCTCCTAGGTTGCCTAACTCCGGGCTTGCGCCCGGCCCTCAATCCACCGCGTTGCGCGGCTTACTACTCACTTGATTCACGTCGCCAGGCCGGTCTCGCGCTCGAGCTGCTCGGCCACCCTGGGCTCGAAGCGCTTGAGGTGGCGGATGATCTTGCGGGTCTCGTCGGGCTGCTGCCGGTCCAGTTGCACGCGGGCCAGCTGGTACCAGCCGTACGGGCTCATCGGTTGCAGCTTGGTGTTGCGTTCCAGCGCCTCGACGGCTTCGTCCAGGCGGCGCAGGCGGATCAGCGTGAGGCCCAGACCGTACCAGGCACGGTCGAGTTTCGGATTGAGCTCGACCGCCCGGCGAAAGGCCGGGATGGCCTCGTCGTAGCGGCCGGCGTCCTCGAGCAGGTAGGCGAGGTTGAACCAGTCGGCGGCACTGCGCTCCGGGTGGTGGGCGACCAGGGCCTGCGCGTCGGCGATCGCCGCCTCTCGTGCTCCGCGCTGCGCGCGCACCATGGTGCGGCTGGACAGCGCATACGGGTCTGCCGGCCACTGCGCCAGCATGGCGTCGAAGCTGCGCTCGGCGGCTGCATTGCGGCCGAACACCAACTCCACGATCGCGCGCATCTTCAGGCGCCAGTAGCCCAGCGGCTTGGACATCAGCGGCATTGTTCGACTCCGATCTGCAGGCACAGGTTGATCTTGACGATAGTGCTGAACACCCACACCGTGGACAGCAGCACGAACGCGGCCAGCGGGATGTGCCGGTCGATGACGACCTTCGGCGTGATCAGGCGCATGCCCTTGACGAACGGGCCGGTCAGCACCTGAAGCAGCTTGTAGAAGAAGTTGCCCTCGCGCTTCTGGCCAGCCAGCACGCCGAGCAGGAACTGACCCGCCAGCGCCATCAGGGCGATCTCGGCAATCAGCTTCACGGCAGACACGAACAGCAGCATCCGGCACCCAAGTCAGGAAAGTGCAAGACTGTCGTCCGGAAGCGCTTACAGGTTTCTGACAACTAGGGGTTGACTTCGCGCTTCCCCCCTTCGGGCAAACCCGCGGTCGGACCCTGCAAGGCCTGCCAGTCGGCCGGCCCGAGGCACCATGCGAAAATGCGCGCCTTTCCCAGAAGGCTCCGCACCATGGACATCGAACGCATCAACCAGATCGGCACCTCGCTGGCGGACCTGACCTCGCGCACCGAAGCGCTGCGGAGGTATCTTTGACTACGACCGCAAAGCACTGCGGCTGAACGAGGTCAACGCCGCGCTCGAGAACCCGAACGTCTGGAACGAGCCCAAGCGCGCCCAGGAACTGGGGCGCGAGAAGAAGTCGCTGGAGACCGTGGTCGGCACGATCGACCACCTGGCCAGCAACCTCTCCGACAACACCGAGCTGTACGAGATGTCGAAGGCCGATGCGGACTTCGACGGCCTGGCCGCGATCGAGGACGAGGCGGCGAAGCTGCGGGAGATCGTCGAGCAGCTCGAGTTCCGCCGCATGTTCAACAACCCGGCGGACCCGAGCAACTGCTTCATCGACATCCAGGCCGGCGCCGGCGGCACCGAGGCCTGCGACTGGGCGCAGATGCTGCTGCGCCAGTACCTCAAGTACTGCGAGCGCAAGGGCTTCAAGACCGAGGTGATGGAAGAGACCGAGGGCGACGTGGCGGGCATCCGCAGCGCCACCATCAAGGTCGAGGGCGAGTACGCCTTCGGCCTGCTGCGCACCGAGACCGGCGTGCACCGCCTCGTGCGCAAGAGCCCGTTCGACTCGTCGGGCGGGCGGCACACCTCGTTCGCCAGCCTGTTCGTCTACCCCGAGGTCGATGACTCGATCGAGATCGAGATCAACCCGGCCGACGTGCGCACCGACACCTTCCGCGCCAGCGGCGCCGGCGGCCAGCACATCAACAAGACCGACTCGGCGGTGCGACTGACGCACATCCCGACCGGCATCGTGGTGCAGTGCCAGAACGACCGCTCGCAGCACCGCAACCGCGACGAGGCCTGGCAGATGCTGCGCTCGCGCCTGTACGAGCACGAGATGCGCAAGCAGATGGAGGCGCAGCAGAAGCTCGAGGACACCAAGACCGACGTCGGCTGGGGCCACCAGATCCGCAGCTACGTGCTCGACCAGAGCCGCATCAAGGACCTGCGCACCAACGTCGAGATCAGCAACACGCAGAAGGTGCTCGACGGCGACCTCGACGCCTTGATCGAAGCCAGCCTCAAGCAAGGCGTGTGACGTGGCGGCCAAGATTCAAGGCTTCCTCTTCGACCTCGACGGCACGCTGATCGACAGCATGCCGCACCACCACGACGCCTGGGTGGCGTGGCATGCGCGGCGCGGGCTGTCGATCGATGCCGATGCCTTCTTCGCCGCCACGGCCGGGCGCTCGAACGACGAGATCCTGGCGGACATGTTCCCGCAGGCCTCGGCCGACGAGCGGCTCGCGATGGCGCACGAGAAGGAGACGCTGTACCGCGAGATCGCGGCGCCGAAGCTCGCGCTGATCGCCGGCGCGCAGGCCTTCGTCGAACAATCGCTCGCCGCCGGCATCCGCCTGGCGGTGTGCACCGCCTCGACGCCGGAGAACATGGCGCTCGCCTTTGCGCGATACCCGATCGACCGCTGGGTCGAGACCGTGGTCAGCCCCGCCGATGGCCTGCGCGGCAAGCCGCACCCCGACATCTTCCTCGAGGCGGCGCGCCGCCTCGGCCTCGAGCCCGCCCGCTGCATCGTCTTCGAGGATGCCCCGCTGGGCATCGAAGGCGCGCGCCGCGCCGGCATGGGCGCGGTGGCGCTGACCACCACGCTGCCGACCGCGGCGTTCGCCGGCTTCCCCAACCTGCTCGCGAGCGCGGCGGACTTCCGCACGCTCGATCCCCTTGCCCTGACGAAAGAAGACCACCATGCGTGAAGGCAATGCCCAGGCCGTACGGCGCGCGGACTACGCCGCCCCCGCCTACTGGATCCGCAGCGTCGAGCTGACGTTCGACCTCGACCCCGTGCGCACCATCGTCGCCAGCCGCTTGAGCATCGAGCGCAACGCCGCGGCCGCCGGCGGAGCGCTGCGCCTGCACGGCGAAGACCTGGAGCCGCTGCGCGTGCTCGCCAACGGGCAGAGCGTGTCGTTCCGCGTCGATGGCGGCGAGCTGGTGATCGACAGCCCGCCCGAGGGCGACTTCACGCTGGAGATCCGCAACACCTGCGCGCCGGAGAAGAACACCCATCTCTCCGGCCTGTACACCTCCGGCGGCGGCTTCTTCACGCAGTGCGAGGCCGAAGGCTTTCGCCGCATCACCTACTTCCTCGACCGCCCGGACGTGATGGCGGTCTACACGGTGACGCTGCGCGCCAACAAGTCGCGCTACCCGGTGCTGCTGTCCAACGGCAACCTGGTCGAGCAGGGCGAACTGGACAACGGCCGCCACTATGCCAAGTGGCACGACCCGTTCCCGAAGCCGAGCTATCTGTTCGCGCTGGTCGCCGCCGACCTGGTGGCCCGCGAGCAGCACATCCGCACCCGCTCCGGCAAGGACCACCTGCTGCAGGTCTGGGTGCGCCGCGGCGATCTCGACAAGACCGAGCACGCGATGAACTCGCTGATCGCCTCGGTGGTGTGGGACGAGGCGCGCTTCAGGCTGCCGCTCGATCTGGACCGCTTCATGATCGTCGCCGTCGGCGACTTCAACATGGGCGCGATGGAGAACAAGGGCCTGAACATCTTCAACACGAAGTACGTTCTGGCCCAGCCCGCCACCGCGACGGACACCGACTACGCCGGCATCGAGAGCGTGGTCGGCCACGAGTACTTCCACAACTGGACGGGCAACCGCATCACCTGCCGCGACTGGTTCCAGCTCAGCCTGAAGGAGGGCCTGACGGTCTTCCGCGACCAGGAGTTCAGCATGGACATGTCGGGCTCGGCGACGGCGCGCGCGGTCAAGCGCATCGGCGACGTGCGCCAGCTGCGCGAGTGGCAGTACCCGGAAGACGCCGGCACGATGGCGCACCCGGTGCGCCCCGACGAGTACGTCGAGATCAACAACTTCTACACCGCCACCGTCTACGAGAAGGGCGCCGAGGTGGTGCGCATGATGCAGACGCTGGTCGGCCGCGAGGGCTTCGCCAAGGGCATGTCGCTGTACTTCGAGCGCCACGACGGCCAGGCGGTCACCTGCGACGACTTCGCCCAGGCGATCGCCGACGCCAACCCGGGCAGCGAGCTCGCTCGAACGCTACCGCAGTTCAAGCGCTGGTACGGGCAGGCCGGCACGCCGCAGGTCACCGCGCGGGGCCGCTGGGATGCGCCGACGCGCAGCTACACGCTGGCGCTGGAGCAGCATTGCGCGCCGACGCACGGCCAGGCCGACAAGCAGCCGTTCGTGATCCCGGTGGCGATGGGCCTGCTGTCGCGCGATGGCCGGCCGATGGCGCTGCGCCTCGAGGACGAACCTGCCGAGCGCGCCGCCACCGAGCGCGTGCTGGTGCTCGAGGAAGCGAAGACCTTCTACACCTTCGTCGACGTCGATGCCGAGCCGGTGCCCTCGCTGCTGCGCCACTTCTCGGCGCCGGTGAACCTGGCCGACGGCCTCGCCGATGCCGACCTGCTGGTGCTGCTCGCGCATGACGGCGACCCCTTCAACCGCTGGGAGGCCGGCCAGCGCCTGGCGCTGAACCGCATCCTCGCCGCGGTGCGCGAGGGCATGCCGCTGCAGCTCGACGCGGCCTTCGTGGAAGCCATGCGCGGCGTGCTGCGCCATGCCGAGCTCGACGCCGCGTTCAAGGAACTGGTGCTGACGCCGCCGTCGGAGATCTACATCGCCGAGCAGCTCGAGGTCGTCGACCCGGCGGCCATCCACACCGCCCGCGAGGCGATGATGCTGCAGCTCGCGCAGGCGCTGCGCGCCGACTGGGAGTGGGCCTGGGAGGCCCACCAAGTCAGCGGCCCGTACGCGCCGCTGCCGCTGCCGGCCGGCCGCCGCGCGCTGGCCAACCTGGCGCTGGCCATGCTGTGCCTGGACGCCACCGCCCGCGGCGACGTGCTCTGGCAGGGCAAGGCCTACCAGCGCTTCAAGGACGCGGCCAACATGACCGACCGCCAGGGCGCGCTGTGGGCGCTGCTGGCCGCGCATTCGGAGATGGCCGACCTGGCGCTGCAACGCTTCCACGACCAGTTCCGCGACGACCCGCTGGTCATCGACAAGTGGTTCGCCGCACAGGCCGGCGCGCCCGAGCGTGACGGCCGCGTGTTCGCGCGCTGCAAGGCGCTGCTCAAGCACCCGGACTTCGCGCTGCACAACCCGAACCGCGCGCGCAGCCTGGTGCGCACGCTGTGCGGCGACAACCCCTCGGCCTTCCACCGTACCGACGCGGCGGGCTACGTGTTCTGGTCGGAGCGTGTGATCGAGCTGGATGCCATCAACCCGCAGCTGGCCTCGCGCATCGCCCGTGCGCTGGACCGCTGGGCCAAGCTCGCAGAGCCCTACCGCAGCGCAGCGCGCGAGGCAGTGGCGCGGGTCGCGGCACGGCCCGATCTCTCGAACGACGTGCGTGAAGTGGTCACGCGAGCCCTGGAGTCCTGACATGTTGAACCCCCAAGCTCACTCCGTTCGCTGCCCCCCGAGGGGGCGCTCAGTGCCCTTCGGGCGGCCGGGCGGGCACTGAGATGGCCAAGCGAATCAGCCTGACGCAGTACCTCGTCGAACAGCAGCGCGAGCACGGCCACATCCCGGCCGAGCTGCGGCTGCTCATCGAGGTGGTCGCACGTGCCTGCAAGACGATCGCGATCTCGGTCAACAAGGGCGCGCTCGGCGAGGTGCTGGGCAGCGCGCACACCGAGAACGTGCAGGGCGAGGTGCAGAAGAAGCTCGACATCATCTCCAACGAGGTGCTGATCGAGGCCAACGAATGGGGCGGCCATCTCGCGGCGATGGCCAGCGAGGAGATGGACTCGATCCACGTCGTGCCCAACCGCTATCCGCAAGGCGAGTACCTGCTGCTGTTCGACCCGCTGGACGGCTCGTCGAACATCGACGTCAACGTCAGCATCGGCACCATCTTCTCGGTGCTGCGCAAGGTGGGGCACCACCGCGGTGTCAGCGAGCAGGATTTCCTGCAGGCCGGGCGTGCCCAGGCCGCCGCCGGCTACTGCGTCTACGGCCCGCAGACCATGCTGGTGCTGACCGTCGGCGAAGGCGTGGCGATGTTCACGCTCGACCGCGAGATGGGCTCGTGGGTGCTGACCGCCGACCAGGTGCAGATCCCGGCGGACACGAAGGAGTTCGCGGTCAACATGTCGAACATGCGCCACTGGGCGAGCCCGATGAGGCGCTACATCGACGAATGCCTGTCCGGCAAGGAGGGCCCGCGCGGCAAGGACTTCAACATGCGCTGGGTGGCCAGCATGGTGGCGGACGTGCACCGCATCCTGACCCGCGGCGGCGTGTTCATGTACCCGTGGGACAAGCGCGAGCCCGACAAGCCCGGCAAGCTGCGCCTGCTCTACGAGGCCAACCCGATGAGCTTCCTGATCGAGCAGGCCGGCGGCATGTCGACCAATGGCACGCAGCGCATCCTCGACATCGTGCCGGGCAAGCTGCACGAGCGCGTCAGCGTGATGCTCGGCTCGAAGAACGAGGTCGAGCGGATCACCGCCTACCACTCCGAGCAGGCCTGATGGGCCAGCTCTTCCTGGTGCGCCATGGCCAGGCCTCGTTCGGCAGCGACGACTACGACCGCCTGAGCGATCTCGGCCGCCGCCAGTGCGTGCGGCTCGGCGAATACTTCCGCGAGGCCGGCATCGTCTTCGAGGCCGCGCTGACCGGCACGCTGAAGCGCCAGGTCGACTCGCTGGCCTGCATCGCGCAGGGCATGCAGATGGCCCCCGAGGCGCAGGCCTGGCCGGGCCTGAACGAGTACGACGGCGATGCGCTGGTGGCGGCGCTGAAGCCCGGCCCGATTCCGCCGTTGAACTCGCCGGACGGCGCGCGTGCCCACTTCCGCCTGCT
>NZ_CALRZC010000283.1:0-9443 GCF_943372545.1 Variovorax sp. YR752
GGCTCTCGGCGGCCGACGTCAATGCGGCGATCGCGGCGCAGAACGCGCAGGTCTCTTCCGGCACCATCGGCGACCTGCCGAACACCACCGACCAGGGCATCTTCGCCACCGTGGTCGTCAAGGGCCAGCGCGAGACGGCCGCGCAGTTCGGCGAGATCGTGCTGCGCGCCAACGCCGACGGCTCCACCGTGCGGCTGCGCGACGTGGCGCGCATCGAGCTCGGCGCGCAGAGCTACAGCGTGCGCACGCGGCTGAACGGCGAACCGTCCACCGGCATCGGCATCCAGCTCGCGCCCAGCGCCAACGCGCTGCAGACGGCCAAGGCCGTGAAGAAGCGCCTCGAGGAGCTGCGCCCCTACTTCCCGGCCGGCGTGAAGGCGACCATCCCCTACGACAGCTCGACCTTCATCAGCATCTCGATCAGCCAGGTGGTCGAGACGCTGATCGAGGCGGTGATCCTGGTCTTCCTGGTGATGTACCTGTTCCTGCAGAACATCCGCTACACCATCATCCCGACGCTGGTGGTGCCGATCGCGCTGCTCGGCAGCTTCGCGGCGCTGCTCGCGCTCGGCTTCTCGATCAACGTGCTGACCATGTTCGGCATGGTGCTGGTGATCGGCATCGTGGTCGACGACGCCATCGTCGTGGTCGAGAACGTCGAGCGCATCATGAGCACCGAGGGCCTGCCGCCGCTGGAGGCCACGCGCAAGGCGATGGGGCAGATCTCCGGCGCGATCGTCGGCGTCACCGTGGTGCTGATCTCGGTGTTCGTGCCGCTGGCCTTCTTCAGCGGCGCGGTGGGCAACATCTACCGGCAGTTCTCGGCGGTCATGGTCACCTCGGTGGCGTTCTCGGCCTTCCTCGCGCTGTCGCTCACGCCGGCGCTCTGCGCCACGCTGCTCAAGCCGGTGGAAGCGGGCCACCACCACGCCAAGGGCGGCTTCTTCGGCTGGTTCAACCGCGGCTTCACGCGCACGGCCAAGAGCTACGAGGGCTGGGTGGCGCGCATCCTGCGCCGCGCCGGCCGCTTCATGATCATCTACGTGGCCATCATCGGCGCGGTGGTGGTGCTGTTCGGCCGCCTGCCGACCTCGTTCATTCCCAACGAGGACCAGGGCAACATCATCGTCAACGTGCAGCTGCCGCCAGGCGCGACGCAGAACCGCACGCTCGCGGTGATGCAGCAGGTCGAGCAGTACATGCTCGCCCAGCCCGAGGTACAGAACATGGTCAGCGTGATGGGCTTCAGCTTCTCCGGCAGCGGCCAGAACGCCGGCCTCGCCTTCGTGACGCTGAAGGACTGGAGCGAGCGCAAGGACCCGGCCAACTCGGCGCAGGCGCTGGTGGGCCGCGCCTTCGGCGCGCTCGGCAAGATCCGTGACGCGATCATCTTCCCGGTCAGCCCGCCGGCGATCCGCGACCTCGGCCGCGCCAACGGCTTCGCCATGCGCCTGCAGGACCGCGGCAGCAACGGCCGCGCGGCGCTGCTGGCGGCGCGCGGCCAGCTGCTCGCCGCGGCGCAGAAGAGCCCGCTGCTGGTGGCCGTGCGCCCCGACGGCCTGGAGGACGCCTCGCAGCTGCAGCTCGACATCGACCGCGACAAGGCGAATGCACTCGGCGTCAGCTTCGCGGCCATCAACAGTGCGCTGTCGACCTCGCTCGGTTCGTCCTACGTCAACGACTTCCCCAACGCCGGCCGCCTGCAGCGCGTGGTCGTGCAGGCCGACGCGCCGGCGCGCATGCAGCCGGAAGACCTGCTGCGCATCAATGCGCTCAACGGCGCCGGCAATCCGGTGCCGCTGTCGGCCTTTGCCAGCACCCGCTGGGTGACCGGCCCGATGCAGACGGTTCGCTACAACGGCTACCCGACGCTGCGCATCGCCGGCGAACCGGCGCCCGGCGTCAGCAGCGGCGCGGCGATCGCCGAGATGGAGCGCCTGGCGGCCGCGTTGCCGCCCGGCTTTGCCTACGAGTGGACCGGTCTGTCGCGCGAGGAGAAGCTGTCGGGCTCGACGGCGCTGATCCTGTTTGCCTTCTCGCTGCTGTCGGTGTTCCTCTGCCTGGCGGCGCTGTACGAGAGCTGGTCGATCCCGCTGGCGGTGATCCTGGTCGTGCCGCTGGGCGTGCTCGGCGTGATCCTCGGCGCGAACTTCCGCGGGCTGGAGAACGACGTGTTCTTCAAGGTCGGCCTGATCACCATCATCGGCCTGTCGGCGAAGAACGCGGTGCTGATCATCGAGTTCGCGAAGGACCTCGCGGCGCAGGGCAGGAGCGTGGTCGACGCGGTGCTGGAAGCGGCGCACCTGCGCTTCCGCCCCATCGTGATGACTTCGATGGCCTTCATCCTCGGCGTGCTGCCGCTGGTGCTGGCCAGCGGCGCCGGCAAGGCCAGCCAGCACAGCATCGGCACCGGCGTGTTCGGCGGCATGCTGACGGCGACGACGCTGGCGGTGTTCTTCGTGCCGGTGTTCTTCGTCGTGGTGCGGCGCATCTTCAAGGGCAGCGAACGGCAGCGGCGTTTCGATGCCGCGCACGGCCACGCGATCGGCACCGACGCGGCGGCGGCCGGCAAGGAGGACGCATGAATCCGCGTCTGATCCTCGGCGCCGCCGCAGCCATGCTCGCCGGTTGCGTCAACCTGGCACCGGACTACGAGCGCCCCACAGCCCCGGTGGCGGCTCAGTTCCCGGCGGCGGCCGCCTCGGCTGCCACCACCACGCCCGCAGCCGATCTCGACTGGCAGAACTTCTTCACCGACGAGCGCCAGAAGCGCCTGATCGCGCTGGCCCTGGCCAACAACCGCGACCTGCGCATCGCCGCGCTGAACATCGAGGCCACCCGCGCGCAGGCCGCGGTGCGCGACGCCGACCGCTGGCCGACGCTCAACGCCGGCCTGACCGGCTCGCGCCAGCCCACCGCCGCTGGCGGCATCAATTCGCTGTACACCGCTGGCCTGCAGGTCACCGCCTACGAGCTCGACCTGTTCGGCCGCCTGCGCAACCTCAGCGACGCTGCCGCCGCGCAGGTGCTGGCCAGCGAGGAGGCTCGCAAGTCGGTGCAGATCAGCCTGGTGGCCGCCGTCGCCAACGCGCAGCTCGCGCTGGCCGCCGACGACGAACTGCTGCGCGTGACGCAGCAGACGCTGGCCTCGCGCGAGGACTCGTACCGCCTCATCAAGCTGCGCTTCGACAGTGGGGCGAGTTCCGAGCTGGACCTGCGCCAGGCCGAGTCGCTGCTCGAGACGGCGCGGGTCAGCGTCGCGCAGGTGACCCGCCAGCGTGCGCTCGACCAGAACGCGCTGGCGCTGCTGCTCGGCCAGTCGCTGCCGGACGAGTTGCCGGCGGCGACTGCGCTCGATGCGGCCGCCGGCCTGCCAGAGCTGCCCGTGGGCCTGCCTTCCGAGGTGCTGGTGCGCCGGCCCGACGTGCGCCAGGCCGAACAGCAGTTGATCGCTGCCAATGCCAACATCGGCGCCGCGCGCGCCGCCTTCTTCCCCCGCATCACGCTGACCGGCAGCGCGGGCCAGGCCAGCGGCCACCTGTCCGATCTGTTCAAGTCGGGTCATTCCGCGTGGAGCTTCGCGCCGCAACTGATCCAGCCGATCTTCGACGCCGGCCGCAACCAGGGCAACCTGGATCTCGCCAAGGCCAACCGCGACATCGCCGTCGCGCAGTACGAGCGGGCGATCCAGACCGCGTTCCGCGAGGTAGCCGATGCGCTGGCCGGCCGCGCCACGCTGGGCGAGCAGTTGCGTGCACAGGGGCGCCTGCTCGAGGCCGAGCAGCAGCGCAGCCGCCTGGCCGAGCTGCGCTACCGCAATGGGGCCTCCAGCTACCTCGAGTTCCTCGACGCGCAGCGTTCGCTGTTCGCGGCGCAGCAGGCCCTGCTGCAGCTGCAGGCGCAGTCGGCGCAGAACGCAGTCACGCTGTACAAGGTGCTGGGCGGCGGCTGGCAACCGCCCGCCGCGTCGCGCTGATCGCCAGGCCGACCGAGATCATGCGCAGCGCGTCCTCGGCGGAGCGCACCAGCAGCTTGCCGGCCTGCGCGATCGCCTCCTCCAGCGTGCAGGGCCGGCTGAGGATGCTGGCGAAGGCATCGATGCCGTGCTGCAGGTTGATCTCGACGCCGCGGCCGATCGTGCCGGCCAGCGCAATCACCGGCAGGCCGCGGCGCTTGGCGCGCAGCGCGACCTCGGCCGGCACCTTGCCGTAGGGGGTCTGTTCGTCGAGGCTGCCTTCGGCGGTGATCACCAGGTCGGCCTGCTCGATCAGGCTGTCCAGCGCGAGGTACTGCATCACGATGTCGTAGCGCGGGTGCAGCCTGCCGCCGAGCAGGGCCGCGAAGCCGGTGCCCAGCCCGCCGGAGGCGCCGCTGCCGGGCTGCGTGCCGAAGGCCAGGCCGGTGGCCGCGTGGATGCAGCGCGCCCAGTTCTCCAGCGCCTGCTCTAGCAGCTCGACCTGCTGCGGCGTGGCCCCCTTCTGCGGGCCGAACACACGCGCCACGCCGCGCTCGCCGAGCAGCACGTTGTGCCAGTTCACCGCGGCGTCGAGCTGTACCTGCGTCAGGCGCGGGTCCAGCGTCGACAGGTCGATGCGATGCAGGCGCAGCAGTTCGCCGCCGCCGGCGCCGAGTTCGCGGCCCTGTGCGTCGAGCAGCCGGGCGCCGAGCGCCTGCACCATGCCGGCACCGCCGTCGTTGATGCCCGAATCGCCGCATCCCAGCAGCACCCGCTGCGCGCCGGCGTCCAGCGCCGCACGGATCAGCTCGCCGACGCCGCGGCTGGTGGTCAGCATCGGGTTGCGCTGCTCGCGCGGCACCAGGCGCAGGCCGGCCGCTGCGGCCATCTCGATCACGGCGGTGCGCTGCGCGCGAGCGCCGAGCAGGCCGAACGAGGTCTGCACCGGCTGCCCCACCGGGCCGCTCACCGTCACCGGGTGCAGGCTGCCGCCGGTGGCGTTGACCAGCGCCGCGGTGAAGCCCTCGCCGCCGTCGGCCATCGGCGCCTTCAGCACGCGCGCACCGGGCATCACGCGCAGCACGCCTTCGGCGATGTGCTCCGCGACCTCCTCGGCGCTCAGGCTCTCCTTGAATCCCGACGGAGCGATCAGCACCGTCATCGCGCGCCCCCGCTTGAACAGGTCACGCTGCTTGGGCTTGGGCATGGTGGCTCCAGATGTCCGCCGGGCGGAAGTTGTTCGTCTTCCACCGAGGGCCGGGCGGCCCGGCTGATACATGCGGACCGCAGGATTCGTCAGCCCAACCCCTGCAGCGGCTACAGCACGACGGCGCACAGCGACAGCAGCAGCCAAAGCCCGGGCAGCAGCGCGGCGCTGAGCAGCAGCAGGTCGCGCGGCGCGGCGTGCTGCTGCCCGCCCTGCATGAACATCGCCACCGGCTTGGCGCTGACCGTCAGCGTCTGGCAGAAGCCGCTGCCCAGTGCGACCAGGAAGACCAGCAGCGAGGCGTCGTTGCCCGCCGCGGCGAACGGCAGCGCCACGGTGGGGATCAGCACCGTGGCCCGCGCCGTGCGCGAGGTGACCACCAGGTGGGCGAGCAGGGCGATCAGCGCGGCCAGCACCAGCTCGCTCCAGGGCGGCAGCCGTTGCAGCGACAGCGAGGCGACCAGCGTTTCGGCCAGCGCCGTGGCCGCACCGCTGGCCAGCAGCGCCTCGCCCATCACCAGCGTGGCGGCCATGAAGATCACCAGGTTCCACTCGACCTTCGCAAGCGCCGACTTGAGGTCCATGCCGGTCAGCGGCTTGAACGTCACTGCGAGCGCGCCGCACAGGGCGACCAGCGGCGCATCGATGCCATGCCACCCGCCGCTGGCCCAGCCCAGCAGCGTGAGCGCAGCGATGGCGGCGACGGCGCGCTGGGCGCGGGTCATGGGCATGCGCGGCGCCGGCGGCAGGCTCAGTGCGCGCTGCCGCTCCTGCGCGCTGAGGAACAGATGCAGGATCAGCTCGCAGGCCAGCAGGCTCGACGCCACGCCGAACGGAGCCGCCAGCACGATCCAGCCGAGGAAGCCGGGCGCCGTCCCGCTGAGCTGCCGCATCATGTCCAACGCCACCAGGTGCGCGCCGGCACCGAGCATCGAGACGCAGGCCGACAGCAGGATCACGCTGGGAAAGAGCAGCGCCAGCGCGCGCGCGAGCCGCGGCTCGGCCAGCGCCCGGGCGAGCGCGAGGAACACCGGCAGCAGCAGCGCGGCGCGGCCCGAGGTCGATGGCACGACGAAGGCGGTGGCGATGATGAACAGGCTCAGGCGGCGCATCAACGCGGCCGGCGTGCGCGCCGAGGCCACCAGCGCCAGTGCCCAGCGCTCGGCCAGGCCGCTGGCGGCGAGCACCGCCGCGATGACGAAGGCGCCGATCAGCAACCAGATGAACTCGTTGCCGAGCCCGGCGTAGAAGTCTTCCAGCGGCGTGGCGCCGCTGGCCAGCAGCGCGAGCACGGCCAGCAAGGCCACCGGCGTCTCGTCGAGGTCGAGCACGGTCCAGGCGACGATGGCTGCGCCGAACACCAGCAGGGCCCCGCGCGCCGGCGCCGCCAGCCCGGGCAGGCCGAAGTGCAGCGCGGCCGCCAGCGCGGCGAACAAGGCCGCGGCGAGCGGCCAGCGCCAGCGCAAGGTCATCGCCAGCCGAGCACGTCGTGACCGCGGTTCTCCAGGCAGCGCTCGACGTAACCCTGGTACACCTCGTCCGGTTCGTTCCATTCCAGCAGCAGCTTGGTGGCCATGCCCGCCGCGCCGCCGGCGGCGGCCACACGGGCGCGCTCCCAGGCGCTCTTGCTGCTGCTGACCGCCGACCCGACCGCAGTGGCGACGAAGCCGACCGCGCCGGCCCCGGCAGACTTCGAACCCACCGACGCAGCCGTCATGCCGTTGCGGCCCACCCGCGCGTCGGCAAGGCGGGCGCAGTCGGCGACGTCGCGGCGGGTGCGCTCGTTCATCACGATCGAGTCGGCGGCCTTCGAGTAGACCACCGGCGCCTGGCCGGCGCAGGCGCCGAGGCCGAGGGCCAGCAGCAGCACCAGGCGCCGAGCCGTTGCGGTGCTGTCGGGCCGCGGGAGGCGGAGGGATGAGGGCATGTCGATCTCCGTGTCATCGTGGGTGATGGGTCACAGAGCGCGCGGGTGCGCCGCCGATACATGCCCGCACGTCAGCGTGCCGCCGAGGCTGCCATCGCCGCACAGATGAACGGCCGCCCGGAACGGGCGTCGCCCGCTCAGCTGCCGGCGCCCGGCTCGCGGTAGGGGCTGTGCAGCGCGGCCGGCTTGGCGCGGCGCTTGCGCGCATGGATGTTGAGCATCTCGAGGGCCACCGAGAAGGCCATCGCGAAGTAGACGTAGCCCCTGGGCACGTGGTTGTCGAAGCCTTCGGCGATCAGCACCGCGCCGACGACGACGAGGAAGGACAGCGCCAGCATCTTGATGCTCGGGTGCGCCGGGACGAACTCGCCGATCGCTCGCGCGAACAGCATCATCAGCGCCACCGACAGGATCACGGCGGTGAAGGTGGCCTTCACCGCACTGCTGGCCTCGCCTTCCAGACCAGGAACAGACCGCCGACGATGAGGATCAGGTCGCGCCCGGAGATCTCCTATTCGAGCACCGTGAACAGCGGCGCCACCAGGCCGACGATCCAGGCCTGTGGGTCGCTCAGCAACTCCATCATGATCGTCCTCACCGTTCGATGTATTTGGTGAGGCGCGATGCCAGCCGCGTACCGGGCGCCGGCCGCGCATGACCCTGCCAGCCCTCCGGCCCTTCAACCGATTGCGCGCAGCGCCGCGAGCACCGCGCGCAGCGTCGCCTCGCGCCGTGGCGAGTCGCCCTCGGCCCAGGCCGCATGGGCGCGCGCCGGCTGCAGCGCACGCAACACCGCCTGCAACTGCGCCGCGGGCAGCACGCCGCGCTCCAGGTCGATGCGCTCGTTCGCCGCGTGGCCGCGCGCGCCGAGCGCCGCGTGCAGCGCAAGCAGGCGCTGCGCGACGACCGTCAGCACCGTGTCCTCCAGCGACAGCTCGTGGCGCCCCTGCAGCGCATTGGCAAGCCGCCGGCCGAGCGGCCCGAAGCCCTGGCTGGCGGCGCCGCCGATCGCCGCGCCGAGCGCCGCCGCACTGCCCAGCGACAGCCCGGCCAGCGCGACGTCGGCCGCCAGCCCGATGCCCGCGCCGATGGCCGCGCCCTTGCCGAGCCGCGCGCCGGCATCGCGCAGCGTCTCGGGGTGGAACAGGTCGGCGGCCCAGCGGCCGTCGAGCCAGGGCAGCATGGCGAGCTCGGCGTCGTCGCGCGCGAAGGCGTGCACGTCGAGCAGGTCCTGCACGGCGCGGCGCGCGCGCTGCAGCACCGCGTCGCGGAAGCGTTCGACGATCGCGGCCTTGAGTGCCGCCGCTTCGACCTCGTCACGCGACAGCGTCGTCCGCATCGCAGCCAGCGAGAGCAGGGTGTCGGCGATCAGCCGCAGCCCGGCCTCGTGGCGGTCGGCACGTTCGGATTCAAGGAACGCAGCCACCTGTTCCAGCGCCACGCGCCGCTGCGGCAGCAGCACCTGCAGGCTGGCGTAGAGCTGCGCCTGCGCGCCGTCGAAGGGCGCCACCGCGTCGAAACGCGCCTGCGCGTGCAGCGCGAAGTCGGCCAGCAGCGCGCTCCACTGCGCCTCGCGCGAGGCCGGGTCGCGCACGAAGTTGAGCACCGGCAGCACCGGCTTGCCGCAGGAGGCGAGGATCTCCACCTCGCAGCGGAACTTGGCCAGCACCGGCTCGCGGCAGTCGATCACGAACAGCGCGGCGTCGATGTCGAGCAGGCTGCGCAGCACCTTGGCCTCCTGCTCGAAGCTCTCCTGCGCGGCGCGGGTGGCGAGGAAGGCGCGGATGCGCTGCGGCGGCGTCATGTCCGCATGCAGCGGGCCGAGCGCGTCGCGCAGTCCGATCGGATCCTCCAGGCCGGGCGTGTCGAAGAAGCGCAGTGCGCTGGCGCCGTCGATGACCAGGTCGACCGACTCGACGTGGCGCGTCGTGCCCGGGCGTGGCGACACCTCGCCGAACTGGCGGCGGCGTGTCAGCGTGCGCAGCAGCGAGGTCTTGCCGGCATTGGTGTGGCCGACGACGGCGATGCCGATCGGCTCAGCCATGGGCAGCGCCGCGCCAGCGCAACGCGGCCTCGGCGTCGGTGAAGATGGGCAGGTCGCCGCGGCCGGCGTCGGCGAGCCAGTCGCGCCAGCGCGCCGCGCCGGCCTCGGCCTGCGCGGGTGGGGCGAGCAGCAATGCGGTGGCGCTGGCGCGCAAGCCGTCGAGGAAGCGCACCGTGCCGCGGTCGGGCGTGGAGGGCGCGTGGCAGACCACGATCAGCCGGGCCGGCGGCGTGGCGGCCAGGCGCTGCAGCAGCGCCTGACGCTCGTCGCTGCCGCCGTCGATGCGCTGCGCCCATGCCGCCTGCGCGAG
>NZ_CALRZC010000284.1:0-9411 GCF_943372545.1 Variovorax sp. YR752
GCCGCTGATCACGCTGCTGGCCATCGTGAACCCGCTGGCGATCGTGCCCTTCTTCATCCACTACACGCAGGACTACTCCGACGCCCAGCGCAAGCGCACGGTGCGCATGTCGGCGTTCAGCGCCTTCGTGGTCATTGCCGTCAGCGCGCTCATCGGGCTGCAGCTGCTGTCGTTCTTCGGCATCTCGATCGCGAGCTTCCAGGTCGGCGGCGGGCTGCTGCTGCTCATGAGCTCGATCTCGATGCTCAACGCGCAACCGGCCGAGAGCAAGACCAACGTCGACGAGTTGCGCGCCACCGAAGTGAAGGCGTCGATGGGCGCCTCCATCGCGGTGGTGCCGCTCACCATTCCGCTGCTCACCGGCCCGGCCGCGATCTCCACCGTGGTGATCTACGCCGACAAGACGCAGCACCTGTGGGAGCTGGGGCTGCTGGTCGGCTATGGCGTGGTGGTGGCGCTGGCGACCGCGCTGGCGTTTTCGCTCGCGCAGCCGATCGCGCGGGTGCTCGGCAAGACCGGCATCAACATCATGACGCGGCTGATGGGCCTGATCCTCGCGGCGCTCGCGGTCGAGGTGATGGCCGACGGGCTCGGCAAGCTGTTCCCGATCCTGTCGAAAGTCGCCTGAACAGCTTCGTTCAGGCCAGCATCTTTTCGATGACCTTCCAGTGCGCCGGCTCCACCGGCGTGATCGATAGCCGGTTGCCCTTGCGCAGCACGACCAGGTCGGCCAGCTCGGGCTTGGCGCGCAGCTCGGGCAGCGACAGCAACCGCGTCTTGCGCAGCGCCTGCACGTCGACCAGCAACCAGCGCGGATCGTCCGGCTTCGCACCGGCGTCGTAGTACGGCGACTTCGGGTCGAACTGCGTCGGATCGGGTTGGATGCCCGAGGCCACGCGCGCGACACCGGCAATGCCGGGCTCGGGGCAGCTCGAGTGATAGAACAGCACGCCGTCACCGACCTTCATGCCGTCTCGCATGAAGTTGCGCGCCTGGTAGTTGCGCACGCCGGTCCACGCCACGGTGGCACCGGGCGCGGCGAGGGCATCGTCGATCGAGACCTCGTCGGGCTCGGATTTCATCAACCAGTACTGGGGCATGGCGGGCTCACGCTGAGAGTTCGCCGCAAATATAAACCTGCGCGCCCAGATCGTGGAACACCGCGGAACCGGCTTTGCCGGGCCGCAGGTGTTGCCCCCGGCGAGGGGGTTGGAGAAGCGACACGCAGTGCGCGAAGCCTGGGGGAGTACCAGTTATGGCGTCACGTAGTCGGAGACGACGACCCACTTGCCGTCCTTGATCTGCGACAGCCGCGACTGGTCGTTGCCCAGGCGCTTGGTGGCGGTGTAGGTGCTCTTCGGGCTGCCGAACATGTCGGGCTCGAAGGTGATGCCGTCCATCGCCTTGATGAAGCTGTCGGTCGTCAGGTTCGGGCCGGCCTTGGTGGCGGCCTTGATGAACGAGTCGATGATCACGTAGCCGTACACCGAGAACACGGTCGGGTCTTCGTTGAACTTGGTCTTGTACTTGTTGGCCCAGAAGCGCAGCGGCTGCGACTGCTCGTCGGTGTAGGGGTTCTGCACGGTCATGGTGGCGTACACGCCGTCCATGGCCTTGCCGCCGAGCTTGTGGATCAGGTCGGTATACGCCGCACTCGACCCCAGGAAGGTCGGGTTGAAACCAGTCTTGCGCGACTCGCCCACGGTGCCGATGGTCTCGCGGATGATGGTGCCGAGCACCACGAGGTCGCAGTTGGCGGCTTTCATCTTCGCGACCTGCGAGCTGAAGTCGGTGGCGCCGCGCTTGAACGAGGTCTTCTCGGCCAGCTCCATGCCCGAGGCCTTCAGGCCGGCCTCGGCGCCGCGCTGCACCTCGAGGCCGAACTCGTCGTCCTGGTAGATCGTGCAGACCTTCTTGGCGCCCTTGTCCTTGATCATCTTGGGCAGCGCCAGGCGGATCTGGTCGTAGTAGGTGGCCGCGAACGAGTACTTCAGCCGGTTCAGCGGCTCGTACATTTCGCGCGCCGCGGTGATGGGCATGTAGTTGACGACGTTCTTGTCGAACTGCACCGGCATCGCCGCCATGTTCTGCGCCGTGCCGATGTGGCCGGCCATGATGAAGATCTTTTCCTGGTTGACCAGCTTCTGCGCCGCCAGCACGGCCTTCTTCGGGTCGTAGCCCGAGTCTTCGACGAAGAGCTTGAGCTTGCGGCCGTTGAGCGTGCCCTGCTCGTTGAGCTCGTCCACGCGCAGCTGCATGCCGTTGCGCGCCTGCTTGCCGAAACCCGCCAGCGGACCCGACAGATCCTGGATGGTGCCGATGCGGATCTCGTCCTTCGTCACGCCCTGCTGCGCCGACGCGAGCGTCGCGATCAGGCCCAGCACGGCCAGCGTCGTCAATGTCTTGAGCTTCGTCATAGCGTTGTCTCCTCGGGTTGGCAAAAAAGAGGTCAGCGGTACATGGCGTCGATGCGCGCCGCGTATTTGGTCTGCACCAGCTTGCGCTTGAGCTTCATCGTCGGCGTGAGTTCCTCGTCCTCGGCGCTCAGTTGCGTCTCGAGCAGGAAGAACTTCTTGATCTGCTCGACGCGCGCGAACTTGGCGTTGACGCGATCGATCTCGCCCTGGATCAGGTCCTGCACTTCCTGCGTGCGCGTCAGGCTCTCGTAGTTGCTGAACGGCACGTCGTGGTCCTGCGCAAACTTTTCGACGTTCTCCTGGTCGATCATGACGATCACCGTGAGGTAGGGCCTCTTGTCGCCGATCACCACGGCATCGGTGATGTAGAGGCTGAACTTGAGCTCGTTCTCCAGCTCGCTCGGGGTCACGTTCTTGCCGCCTGCCGTGATGATGATGTCTTTCATCCGGTCGGTGATGCGGAAATACCCGTCCTCGTCCATCACGCCCACGTCGCCCGTGTGCAGCCAGCCGTCGGCGTCGATCGTCTCGGCGGTTTTCTCGGGCAGATTCAGGTAGCCCATGAAGACGTTGGGGCCGCGCACCAAAATTTCGCTGGTGGCCGGATCGATGCGCACCTCGTTGTAGCCCGTGGCCGGGCCGATGGAGCCGGGCTTGATGCGGGTGACGGGCACGGCGGTGGAGGCGCCGCACGACTCCGTCATGCCCCACACCTCGAGCATGGGCACGCCCAGCGCGAGGTACCACTTGACCAGCTCGGGTGAAATGGGCGCCGCGCCGGTCACGAGAAAGCGCGCGCGGTGGATGCCGATGAGCTTGCGCGCGTTGTCCAGCGCCAGCAGCCGTGCGAGCCGGAACTTGAGGCGCAGCCCCGTGCCGATCTCCTGGCCGGCCAGCACCTTGTTGGCGATGGTCTCGCCCACGCCGATGCTCCACTTGTAGGCGGCCTGCTGCAGCGGACTGGCCTCTTTCAGCGCGATCATCACGCCCGAATAAAACTTCTCCCACACGCGCGGCACGCCCGTGAACACCGTCGGCGCGATCTCGCGCACGTTCTCGGGCACCGTCTCGGGGTTCTCGACGAAGTTGAGGATCGAGCCGGTGTACATCGCGAAGTACTCGCCGCCCATGCGCTCGGCGATGTGGCACAGCGGCAGGAAGCACATGCGCTCGTCTTTCTCGTCCTGCGCGATGAGCGTGTTGTAGCCGCGCGCGGTGTACACCAGCCCCGCGTGGCTGTGCATCGCGCCCTTGGGCTTGCCGGTGGTGCCCGACGTGTAGACGAGGATGGCGAGGTCTTCGGGCCGGCAGGCGGCCACGCTGCGCTCCACCGCCTGCGGGTCGCCCGCCAGGTGCGTGCGGCCGAGGGCGCGCAGCGCATCCAAACTCATCACCGCCGGGTCGTCGAGCTCGCGCAGGCCTTCCATGTCGAACACGACCACGCGGCGCAGGCCGGGCAGGCGGGTGCGCACCTCGAGCGCCTTGTCGAGCTGCTCGTCGTCTTCCACGAAGAGCACGGTGGTGCGCGAGTCTTCGCACAGGTACTCCACCTGTGAGGCGGCGTCGGTCGGGTAGATGCCGTTGGAGACACCGCCGCAGCTCAGCACGGCCAGGTCGGCCAGCACCCACTCGATGACGGTGTTCGAAAGAATGGACGCGCACTCGCCGCGCGTGAAGCCGATCGCCTGCAGGCCGGCCGCGATTTCGCGCACGGCCTCGGCGGTCTGGCGCCAGCTCCAGGCGCGCCAGATGCCCAGCTCCTTCTGCCGCATCCAGATGTTGTCGCCGCGCTGGCGCACGGCGTTCCAGAACATGGCCGAGAGCGTGTCGCCCGGCACGAGGATGTCGTGGCCGGGTTCGATGGTTCGAAGATCCCAGAGTCCTTGCATGGCGACGGCTACCTCCAGGTCTTCTTCTTTTTCCAGCGTCGCTCGCCGCGCACGCCGTCGTCCTTGACACCGAGGTAGAACTCCTTGATGTCGTCCTTCTCGCGCAGGCGTTCGCACGAGTCTTCCATCACGATGCGTCCGTTCTCCAGCACGTAGCCGTGGTCGGCGGCGTTGAGCGCCATGTTGGCGTTCTGCTCCACCAGCAGGATGGTGGTGCCGCGCTCGCGGTTGATGCGCACCACGATCTCGAAGATTTCCTTCGTGAGCTTGGGGCTCAGGCCGAGGCTGGGTTCATCGAGCAGGATGAGGTGCGGCGCCGCCATGATGGCGCGCGAGATGGCCAGCATCTGCTGCTGCCCGCCCGAGAGCAGGCCGGCGTCCTGCGTGGCCCGCTCGCGCAGGATCGGGAAGTAGGTGAAGACGGTCTCGATGTCCCGCGCCACGCCGTCGCGGTCCTTGCGCGTGTAGGCGCCCATCAGCAGGTTGTCTTTCACCGAGAGCAGCGGGAACACCTCGCGCCCTTCGGGCACATGGCTCAGGCCCTGCTGCACGATGAAGGCGGGGTCTTTGGCCGTGATGTCGTGGCCCTGGAATTCGATGCTGCCCTTGCGCGGATCGATGATCCCGGAGATGGTCTTGAGAATCGTCGTCTTGCCCGCGCCGTTGGAGCCGAGCACCGTCGCGATCTCGCCCTTGCGCACCTTCAGGCTCACGCCGCGGATGGCCTTGATCGGACCGTAGGCGCTTTCCACGTTGAGCAGTTGAAGCACGACGTCGCTCATGCGCGCACTCCCGAGTTCAAGGCAGAACGCGCAGAGCCATCACGCCACAGCCAAGCCCGGTGTGCGGTGCGGCGTGGGCGCCCCCTCTGTGCCGCCGAGGAGCGCAGCGTTTCGCGGATCAGGGCTCGCAGCTGTTTGAGCGAAGCGAGTTCTGCGAGACCCCGCGAAACGCGAGCACCGCAGGGGAGCCGCGAAGCGGCCGGCACAGTGGGGGCGACCGCGCCGTGCCGCGCACCGGGCGCCTCCACAGAGCAAACGGGCAAAGCGCTCATGCCACAACCCTCCGAAGGCTGCTCACGTCATCCACAGTCCCAAGGTAAGCCTCGATCACCCGCGCATCCGCCTGCACCTCGCGCGGAGACCCGGTCGCCAGCACCTCGCCCTGGTTCATCGCCAACACGCGATCCGACACCTTGGAAACCAGCGACATGTCGTGCTCGACCATCAGCACCGACACCCCCAGCTCGTGCTGAATGTCCTGAATCCAGAACGCCATGTCCGCCGTCTCTTCGACATTGAGTCCCGAAGAAGGCTCGTCGAGCAGCAGCAGCTTGGGTTCGGTGCACAGCGCGCGTGCCAGCTCCACCACCTTGCGCACGCCATAAGGCAACCCAGCCACCATCGAGTCGCGGTAGTGCTGCAGGTCGAGCAGGTCGATCACCTGCTCCGCCTTCTCGCGCGCGGCGATCTCGGCGCGGCGCGTGGCCGGCGTGAAGAACACCTCGCTCCAGAAGCCCGTCTGCCGGTGCGTGTGGCGCCCGATCAGCAGGTTGTGCAACACGGTCGCATGCTCGAACAGCTCGATGTTCTGGAAGGTGCGCGCAATGCCCAGTGCCGCAATGGCGTGCGGCGCCTGCTGCGTGAGCGCGATCGGTCCACCCGCCTCGCCATGCCAGGTGATCTCGCCGGTGGTCGGCGTGTAGATGCGGCTGATGAGGTTGAATACCGTCGTCTTGCCGGCGCCGTTCGGGCCGATGAGCGTGAACACCTCGCCGCGCCGCACGTCGAAGCTCACCTTGTTGACCGCGAGCACGCCGCCGAAGCGCACGCTCAGGTCCTTGGCCGACAAAAGAATGTCGTTGCTCATCTCAGCCGATCCGATTTGGTGAACGACTTCTGCCGCTTGAACAAGCCCTTGCGGTAGAACGGGAAGAGCTGCAGCCAGGTGCGGATCTTCAGCCAGCGCCCGTACAGCCCCAGCGGCTCGAACAGCACGAAGGCGATCAGCACCAGGCCGTACACCAGCCCCTGCAGGCCGGGCGCCTGGCCGACGACGGCCGGCAGCCAGTCCTTGCCCATCGAGATCAGCTGCGGCATCGCGATGAGAAAAATCGCACCGAGGAACGCGCCGTGCACCGAGCCCAACCCGCCGATCACCACCATCAGCAGCAGGTCGATCGACTGCAGGATGTTGAACTGGTCCGGAGAGATGAAGCTCAGCTTGTGCGCATACAGCGCGCCGCCCAGCCCCGCGAGCGCGGCCGAGATCGCGAACGACATCGTCTTGTAGCGCGCCAGGTGGATGCCCATGCTCTGCGCCGAAATCTCCGAATCGCGGATCGCCACGAAGGCGCGCCCGGTCGGCGAACGCAGCAGGTTCAGGATGCCCAGCGTGGAGATCACCGCGACCACCAGGCACAGAAAGTAGAAGCCTTCGCCCGAGCCCAGCGACCAACCGAACAGCTGCGGCGACTTCACATGCAGGCCCGCGTTGCCGCCCGTCACGCTTTCCCAACGCGCGAACACTTCCTCGACGATGAAGCCGAACGACAGCGTCGCGATGCCCAGGTAGATGCCCTTCACGCGCAGCGCCGGCAATGCCACCACCACGCCCACCGCCGCCGAGAGCGCGGCCGACGCGAGCAGCGCGAGCGGGAACGGCACACCCATGTTGGTCAGCACGCCCTGCGTGTACGCGCCCGTTCCGAGAAACGCCGCATGCCCGATGGAGAACTGCCCCGTGAAGCCCGCCAGCAGCATCAGCCCCAGGCCGACGATGCCGTAGATGAGCACGAAGGTCAGCTGCGCGAGCCAGTACTCGTCGATGACCCACGGCGCGACGAGCAGGAAGGCCACGAGCAGGCTGTACCAGAGCACATGGCCGCCGTGCCGCGCAAGGCGGATGTCCTGGTCGTAGCTGGTTTTGAAGATGAAGCGCATATGAGACTTACACCTTCTTGCGCAGCTTTTCGCCGAAGAGGCCGTTGGGCTTGATCGTGAGCATCAGCAGCACCACGATGTACGGCGCCGTGTCCTTGAAACCGTCGGGCAGATAGAAACCCGCGAACGACTCGACGATGCCGATCACCAGCCCGCCGACGATCGCGCCCGGCAGGCTGCCGAAGCCGCCCACCACCGCCGCCGGAAAAGCCTTGAGCCCGATGAAACCCATGTTGGCGTGCACGAAGGTGATGGGTGCGAGCAGCAGGCCGGCAATGGCCGCCACCGCTGCGGCGAGCCCCCACACCAGCCCGTTGAGCCGCTTCACCGGAATACCCATGTAGTAGGCCGCGAGCTGGTTCTGTGACGAGGCCTGCATCGCGATGCCGAGCTTGCTGTAGCGGAACATCGCGAACAGCAGCCCGCACAGGATGGCGGTGGCAATGATGATCACGAGCTGCTCGAGGTTCACCACCAGCTCGCCGAGCTTCCAGATCTGGTCCTTGTAGGGCACGGCCAGCGTGTGGGTGTCGGTGCCGATGCCCGGCACCATGGTGATGAGGCCGCGCGCCACGTACGCAATGCCGATGGTCAGCATTACGATGGAGAACTGCGGCTGCCCGAGGATCGGGCGGATCACCACCAGCTCGAGCAGCACGCCGAAGGCCGCCATGGCCACCACGGCCAGCAGCGCCGCGAGCCAGAACGGCATGCCGAACAGCGACATGCCCGCGAAGGCACCGAACGCGCCGAGCATCATCAGGTCGCCCTGCGCGAAGCTCACCGTTTCGGTGGCCTTGTAGATCAGCACGAAGCCGAGTGCGATCAGGCCGTAGATGCAGCCTTGCGCGATGCCAGACAGCAGGAGTTGGAGGATCTGCATGCGTTGCCGTCCCGCGCGCCGTTACTGCCGGAACCCGCCGGCCGCGTCGTGCAGCGCGAGGCGGCGCGAGCCCGCCACGATGTCGCTGGGCTTGAGCCCGTAGACCTGGCGGATCGAATGGCTGAAGTGCGTGGAGTCGGGGTAGCCGGTGTCCAGCGCGATGTCGGTGAGCGTGCCGCTCTGGTGCACGTAGCGCAGCAGGCTGCGCGCGCGCTTCCAGGCACGGAAACCGCGAAAGGCCATGCCCGTCTCCTGCTTGAACAGATGCAGGAAGCGCGAGAACGACAGGTGCACCGAGGCCGCGCAGTCTTCCGCCGAGGCGGGCGCGGCCGGGTCGGCCACGAGCATGTCGACCACCTTGCGGATGCGCGCATCGAGCGGGCGCGGCGTGAGCGGGCCGTCGAAGAACAGCGCGTCGAAATCGAAGCCGTCGAAGTCGATGCCGCGCGCCGAGGCGGCCAGCAGATGGGCATGGGCCTCACGCATGCGCTGCACGAAGGCAGGCGCATCGACCGGGCCGCAGTGCTGCAAGAAGGCCGGCATGCGTGCGGGATCGACCGACTCCGATTCGATCAGCAGGTTGAAGATCAGCGGGCACGCGCTCTCGACCTGGTGCGGCACGTGCGGCGGCACCACGATGAACTCGCCGCTCTGCCAGGCACCGCCGCCAATGCGGATGCGGTTGGGCGGCGCACCGGCCGGCGACACGTACACGCCGTGCCCACCCATCGCGCGCTCGGCGGCGGCGCCGAGCAGCCCGGCGTAGAAGACGCGCTGCGGCGTGAGCCACATGAGGCGTTCGCCCTGCCGTGCATCGCCGCCCGAAGGCGTCGACGTCCTGGTTCGCTGCATGGTGTCTGTCTCCTGCATCGGTCGACGACGTCCGACCGGGGGGTGGCGTCGTGTTCGCTGGATCGTAGCGGCGAGGGCCCTGAGCGCGGCATCCATTTGCGCGGGGACTTTCCCTAGGCCGACGCGAACGCGCGGCGCAGTTCGGCGGCGCACAACGCGACCGCGGTGTGGGCCTCGTCGAGCACCTTGCCCATGGTGATGAAGCCATGGATCTGGCGCTCGAAGCACACGTAGTTCGCGCGGTTGCCGGCGGCCGTGAGCGCTTCGGCATACGCCGCGCCTTCGTCGCGCAACGGGTCGTAGCCGGCCGTGAGCACGAGTGCGGGCGGCAGGCCTGCGAGGTCGGTGTGCAGCAGCGGCGAAGCGCGCCAGTCGAGGTCGTGCGCCACGTCGGTGATGTAGTGGTCGTGGAAGTAGGTCATCGTGTC
>NZ_CALRZC010000285.1:0-9375 GCF_943372545.1 Variovorax sp. YR752
CTGCGCCGTGCAGATGTTGGAGGTGGCCTTCTCGCGGCGGATGTGCTGCTCGCGCGTCTGCAGCGCCAGGCGGTAGGCGGGCGCGCCGTGCGTGTCGACGCTGACGCCGACCAGCCGGCCCGGCATCTGCCGCTTGAACTCGTCGCGCGTGGCGAGATACGCCGCGTGCGGGCCGCCGTTGCCCATCGGCATGCCGAAACGCTGCGTGGTGCCGATCGCGATGTCGGCGCCCATCTCGCCGGGCGGCGTGAGCAGCGCCAGCGCGAGCAGGTCGGCCGCGACGACCGCCAGGCCACCCTTCCCGTGCACTGCCGCAATGGTCGGCGCCAGGTCACGCACCGTGCCGTTCACGCCGGGGTACTGCAGCAGCACCGCGAAGGCGTCGGCGCTGCCGGCGTCTTCGGCCGGGCCGGTGATCACCGTCACGCCGATCGGCCGGGCGCGCGTGCGCACCACTTCGAGCGTCTGCGGCAGCACGTCGTCGGCGACGAAGAAGGTCTGCGACTTGCTCTTGCCGACGCGCAGCGCCAGCGTCATCGCCTCGGCAGCGGCCGTCGCCTCGTCGAGCATCGACGAGCCGGCGATCGCCATGCCGGTCAGGTCGCAGACCATGGTCTGGAAGTTGACCAGCGCTTCCATGCGGCCCTGCGAGATCTCCGCCTGGTAGGGCGTGTAGGCGGTGTACCAGGCCGGGTTCTCGAGGATGTTGCGCAGGATGACGCCCGGTGTGTGCGTGCCGTGGTAACCCTGGCCGATGAAGCTCTTCAACAGCTTGTTGCGCGAGGCGATGGCCTTCAGCTCGGCGAGCGCCTGGGCTTCGGTCAGCGGTGCGGGCAGCGCCATCGGCGCGCTGCGCTTGATGGTGGCGGGCACGATGGCCTCGATCAGCGCGCGACGCGACGCGGCACCGATCACCGACAGCATGTGGCGCTCGGCATCGGCGTCGATGCCGACGTGGCGGGCAACGAATTCGGTGGCGTTCTCCAGCTCGCGCAGCGGCTGGTGGGCAGACATCAGCATGGGTTGTCCTGGGCTCGTTCGGGGCAGGAGCGGTGCAAGGGTGGGGCGCGCTCAGGCGCTCTTGAGCAGCTTGTCGTAGGCCGGTGCGTCCATCAGCTGGTCGAACTCGGCCATGCCGGCTTCGGAGATGTGCACCTTGAAGAACCAGCCGGTGCCCAGCGGGTCGGAGTTGGCCAGCGACGGGTCGGCGCGCAGCGCCTCGTTGACCTCGACGATCTCGCCGGTCACCGGCATGTACAGGTCGGCCGCGGCCTTGACCGACTCGACCACGCCGGCAACCTCGCCCTTCTTGAAGGTCCTGCCCACCTCGGGCAGGTCGACGAAGACCACGTCGCCCAGCGCGTCCTGCGCGTGCAGCGTGATGCCGACGGTGGCGGCCTCGTGGTCCTCGATGTTGATCCACTCGTGGTCGGGGGTGTACATGGTCGTCATCGGAGTTCTCCTTGGTCTGAGTGCTGCGGATTGGTGATCAGCCGCGGTGGTAGCGGTGCGGGGCGAAGGGCATGGGGCTGACGCGCATCGGCTGGCGCTTGCCACGCACCTCGGCGTAGACCTCGTGGTTGGGCAGGGCGTGGTTGGCAGCCAGGTAGGCCATCGCGATCGGCTTGCCGACGCTGGGCGCCAGCGTGCCGCTGGTCACGTGGCCGAGCTTGTGGCCCTTGGCATCGACAACGACCGCGCCTTCGCGCACAGGCATGCGCTCCAGGCCGAGCAGCCCGACGCGCTTGCAGGCCGGGCCGGCCGACAACTGCTTGTCGATCGCCGCGGCGCCCGGGTAGCCGCCGTGGCGCGCGCCACCGGCGCGGCGCACCTTCTGGATGGCCCACGACAGGCCCGCCTCGATCGGGGTGGTCTTGTCGTCGATGTCGTGGCCGTACAGGCACAGGCCGGCCTCCAGGCGCAGCGTGTCGCGCGCCCCCAGGCCCGCGGGCTTGACCTCGGGCAGCGCCAGCAGCGCCTTCGCCAGGGCCACGGCCTGCTCTGCAGGCACGGAGATCTCGTAGCCGTCTTCGCCGGTGTAGCCGGAGCGGGTGGCAAAGCAGTCGATGCCGGCGATGCGGCAGAAGGCGCCGGTCATGAAGACCAGCGAGCGCAGTTCGGGTGCGAGCCGACCGATCGCCTCGGCCGCCTTCGGCCCCTGCAGCGCCAGCAACGCACGTTCAGGCATGGGTTGCACGGTGCAGCGGTGTGCGATGTTCGTCTGCAGGTGGCGGATGTCGGCATCTTTGCAGCCGGCGTTGACGATCACGAGGAAGTCGCTCTCGCGCCGCGTGATCATCAGGTCGTCGAGGATGCCGCCGGCCGCATTGGTGAAGAAGCCGTAGCGCTGGCGCCCGGCGGTCAGGCCGACCACGTCGACCGGCACCAGCGATTCGAGCGCGGCCGCTGCGTCCTCGCCCGTCAGCCTCACCTGGCCCATGTGCGAGACGTCGAACAGCGCCGCCGAATCGCGGCAGTGGCGGTGCTCGGCGAGGATGCCTTCAGGGTAGCTCACCGGCATGTCGTAGCCGGCGAAGGGCACCATCTTGGCGCCGAGCTCGCGGTGCAGCGCGTGCAGCGGGGTCTGTTGAAGGGGAATGTCGGACATGACCGCCTCCTGGCGATGCTTCGAGGGCCTTTGCCAACCCCGACGCAGCATGTGCCGTGCCGGGTGCCGTGCCCTCTCTGTCCGCTTTACCTGAGAGATTGACGGTGCACCGTTGCCGTGTGCGCCGCTTGCCCCTTCGGTGGACCCGCTCGGGGCGGGCCTCTCTCCAGCGAGGAACGCCGCGCGTCGCCGCGTGGCGCGTGCCAGTCCTTTTGCCTGAGCGTTCGAACCGGGCCTCAGGGAACGGTTCTGCGCCTTCGGCGGCTTCACGGGGAAGCTCTCTCCTGGCGGCGGCGAGTGTAGCAGCCGGCGGCCGGGATAATCACGCCCCATGACTCCAGCAGATGAATGGTTGACGGTCGAGTCGCTCGACCTCGAGGCGCAGGGCGTGGCGCACAACGCCGAAGGCAAGGTGGTGTTCATCGACGGTGCACTGCCCGGCGAGGTGGTGCGCGTGACGGTGCAGCGGCGCAAGAACAACTGGGAGCAGGCCACCGCCGTGGCCTGGCAGCGCGAGAGTTCACAGCGCGTGCGGCCGCAGTGCCCGCATTTCGGCACATGCGGCGGCTGCAAGATGCAGCACCTGCATGTGGCCGCGCAGGTCGCCACCAAGCAGCGCGCGCTGGAAGATGCGCTGTGGCACCTGGGCAAGGTCAAGGCCGAGCAGTTGCTGCGCCCGATCGAGGGGCCGTCCTGGGGTTACCGCTTCCGGGCGCGACTGTCGGTGCGGTTCGTGGCCAAGAAGGGCAAGGTGCTGGTCGGCTTCCATGAGCGCAAGTCGAGCTACGTGGCCGACATGGAGCGCTGCGAGGTGCTGCCGCCGAAGCTGTCGGCGATGCTGCTGCCGCTGCGCGACATGGTGGCGAGCATGGACCAGCGCGACCGCCTGCCGCAGATCGAGGTGGCGGTGGGTGATGTGGTGACGGCGCTGGTGCTGCGCCACCTCGAGCCGCTGTCGGCCAGCGATCTCGAACGGCTGCGTGCGTTCGGTCGCGAGCACAGCGTGCAGTGGTGGCTGCAGCCCAAGGGCCCCGACACAGTGCACCGGCTCGACGAAGGCGGCCCGGAGCTGGCCTATACGCTGCCCGAGTTCGGCATCGAGATGCCCTTCAAGCCGACCGATTTCACCCAGGTGAATCACCAGATCAACACCATGCTGGTGTCGCGCGCACTGCGCCTGCTCGAGCTTGGCCCTGGCGAGCGCGTGATCGACTGGTTCTGCGGCCTGGGCAACTTCACGCTGCCGATTGCACGCGGCGCGCGCGAGGTGCTGGGCATCGAAGGCAGCGAGGCGCTGGTGCAGCGCTCGCGCGAGAACGCGGCGCGCAACGGCCTGGCCGCACGCACACGCTTCGAGGCGCGCAACCTGTTCGAATTGCCTGCGGCCGACCTTGCCGCCTATGGCGCGGCCGACAAGTGGTTGGTCGATCCGCCGCGGGAAGGCGCGTTCGCGCTGGCCAAGGCACTGGCCGACCTGCATGCGGATGCCTCGCTCGCGCCCGGCTGGCTGCCGCCGCGGCGCATCGTCTACGTCAGCTGCAATCCGGCCACGCTGGCACGCGATGCCGGGCTGCTGGTGCACCAGGCCGGCTATCGCTGCACGATGGCCGGGGCGGTGAACATGTTCCCGCACACGGCGCATGTCGAAAGCATCGCGGTCTTCGACAGGGACAACATCCGGTGAACGCCAGCGTCAGCATCCCGCTGTGGCTGTTCGTGCTGCTGCTGGTGCTGGCGGTGGCGGCGGCGCTGCAGTGGCTGCTGCTGCCGGGCGTGCGCTGGTACCTGCGGCGCAAGGTGCGCGGGGTGCTCGACGAGATCCAGCTGCGCCTGAAGATCGACCTGCCGCAGTTCAAGCTGACCCGCCGGCGCGCGCTGATCGACCGGCTGATGAGCGACCCGCGCGTGCTCGCCGCCGCGCAGCAGCACGCCCTCGAGACCGGCAAGCCCGCGGTGGTGGTGACGAAGCAGGTGCTCGTCTACGCCCGCGAGATCGTGCCGGCCTTCAATGCCTACGTGTACTTCCGCGTCGGTTACTGGCTGGCCAAGACCTTCGCGCAACTCGTCTATCGCGTCCGCCTGGGCTACACCGACGACGCGGCGATTGCCTCGATCAACCCGAAGTCCACCGTGGTGTTCGTCATGAACCACCGCAGCAACATGGACTACATCCTGGTGAGCTTCCTCGCTGCCGAGCGTGTGGCGCTGAGCTACGCGGTGGGCGAGTGGGCGCGCATCTGGCCGCTGCAGGGGCTGATCCGCGCGATGGGGGCCTACTTCGTGCGGCGCAACTCCGGCGACCCGCTCTACCGCACCGTACTGCAGCGCTACGTGCAGATGGCCACCGAGGGCGGCGTGCCGCAGGCCATGTATCCGGAAGGCGGGCTGACGATCGACGGCCGGCTGCGCGAGCCCAAGCTCGGACTGCTCGACTACATGCTCAAGGGCTTCAACCCCGGTGGCGAGCGCGACCTGGTGTTCATCCCCGTCGGAATCAACTACGACCGGGTGATCGAGGACCGCAGCCTGCTGCGCAAGCTCGATGAGAAGCCGCCGCGCGGCAGCCTGTGGCGCACGCTGCGCATCACCGGCGGCTACCTGGGCCGGCAGTTCGTCTTCGCGCTGCTGGGCCGGCGCTATCGCTTCGGCTATGCCTGCGTGAACTTCGGCAAGCCGATGTCCATGCGCGCGTGGGTGGCGGGACGTGGCATCGACTTCCGCGACCTGACCGACGCGCAGCGTCGAGAGGCGGTGGGCGAAGTGGGCCACGCGCTGATGGCGACCATCGGCCGCACGATTCCGGTGCTGCCGGTGCCGCTGGTCGCGCGAGTGTTGCTTGCCGACCCGCAGCGCGCCTGGTCCGAACTGGAGCTCAAGGGCGCCGTGCTCGCTCTGATGGACCGGGCCGAGGCTCTCGGTGCCCATGTCTACGTGCCGCGCAGCGACCGCGACTACGCCATCACCGTCGGCCTGCGCATGCTGACCTTGCGCCATCTGGCGCTGGAGGACGACGGCCTGCTGCGCGCCAACCCGGCGGAGACCCGCGTGCTGGCCTACTACGCCAACTCGATCGCGCACCTGTTCGATGCGCCAAAGCAAACGGGGCCCGAAGGCCCCGTTTGAACTTCATTTCCGGACTGCGGCGATTACTCGCTGCTTCCGCCGATGCCGAACAGGGCCAGCAGCGCCTGGAACACGTTGTAGATGCTCAGGTAGACACCCAGCGTGGCGCTGATGTAGTTCGTCTCGTAGCCGTCCTGCACGCGCTTCAGGTCATACAGGATGAAGGCCGAGAAGATGCCGATCACCAGCACCGACAGCGTGATCATCAGCGCACTCGACTGAATGAAGAAGTTCGCCAGGCCCGCCACCAGCACCATGATGGCGCCGATGAACAGCCACTTGCCCATCGCCGACAGGTCACGCTTGATGATCGTCGACAGCGTCGCCATGCCGAGGAAGATGGCGCCGGTGCCGGCGAAGGCCATCATGATCAGGCTGGCGCCGTTGGTGAGGCCGAGAACGGCGCCGACCAGGCGCGACAGCATCACGCCCATGAAGAACGTGAACGCCAGCAGCACCGGCACGCCGGCCGCCGAGTTCTTGGTCTTCTCGATCGCGAACATGAAGCCGAAAGCGCCGACCAGGAAGACCACCAGGCCGATGCCGGGCGACATGGCGCGGGCGATTCCGGTGGTCACGCCGAGCCAGGCGCCGAGCACGGTCGGCACCATCGACAGCGCGAGCAGCCAGTAGGTGTTGCGCAGGACGCGGTTGCGCTGCTCCGCCGAGGCGACGGTACCGGCATGTCCGCCGTATGCAGCTTGCAGGCTCTGGGTCATGAAACCTCCGTTGGGGGTTGTGGGATACAGCCTGTGACAGGCGAAGCGCATTCTAGTTCCCGCCTTCTGCGTACAGAAAGACCGTACGGGGCGTGGCGGAATCGACGGCAGGCGGCGCGATAGAGTTCACGCAGCGCCGGACACCGGCCCCTCCAACCTGCCTGGAACCCCACCATGAAGAGCAAGCCGTTCCTGACCCTGGACGACGTGAAGCGGATCGCCGCCGCCGCCGAAGCGGAGGCGCTGGCCAACCAGTGGGCGGTGGCCATCGCCGTCGTGGATGACGGCGGCCACCTGCTGTGGCTGCAGCGCCTGGACGGCGCGGCGCCGATCTCGGCGCAGATCGCGCCGAACAAGGCGCGCACCTCGGCGCTGGGCCGTCGCGAGAGCCGCCTGTACGAGGAGATGATCAACCAGGGGCGTGTCTCCTTCCTCAGCGCACCCGGCCTGGAGGCGCTGCTCGAAGGCGGCGTGCCGATCATGGCGGAAGGTCAGTGCATCGGAGCCGTCGGCGTCAGCGGCGTCAAGTCCAGCGAGGACGCGCAGATCGCGCGCGCCGGCATCGCCGCACTCGGTCTCGCTGGGTGAAAACCCGGGGCGCGGGTGGTCGGTCGGCTATACTTCGCAGGTTTAGCTTCTTCCACCCCGCCCAGCGAATTTCTCGCTGATTCCGACGGAAACTCCTTCGGTTTTCCCTCCGGCGCATCCCTCGCGGACGCCGGTTCCGGCTTCGACGAGCCGAGCTGGGCGCGCACACTCGAACGGAGAACCCGGTGCCGCCGCAACTGCTGTCCCCACAAGCCCAGGCGATCCTGGCTCTCGCAGACGGCACGGTCTTCCAAGGCATCTCGATCGGCGCTTCCGGCCGCACGGTCGGCGAGGTGGTGTTCAACACCTCGATCACCGGTTACCAGGAAATCCTCACCGACCCCAGCTATTGCCGGCAGATCGTCACGCTGACGTATCCGCACATCGGCAACTACGGCGTCAACGAGGAAGACGTCGAAGCCTCGAAGGTCCATGCCGCCGGCCTGATCATCAAGGACCTGCCGGTCCGCGAATCCAACTTCCGCAGCACCGCGACGCTTGCCGACTACCTGAAGCGCGAGGGCACGGTGGCGATCTCCAACCTCGACACGCGGCGCCTGACGCGCATCCTGCGCGAGAAGGGTGCGCAGAACGGCTGCATCCTGACCTTGCCGCTGGGCGAGGCCCTGACCGCGGCGCACCGCGAGCAGGCCATCGCTGCCGCGCAAGCCGCGCCGAACATGGCCGGCCAGGACCTCGCCAAGGTGGTCAGTTGCACCGAGCGCCATGAGTGGACCGAGACGGCCTGGACGCTGGAAGACGGCTACGGCAAGCTGGCCCAGCCGAAGTTCCACGTCGTTGCCTACGACTTCGGCGTCAAGCGCAACATCCTGCGCCTGCTCGCCAGCCGCGGCTGCCGCGTCACCGTCGTCCCCGCGCAGACACCCGCGAAGGACGTGCTGGCGCTCAAGCCCGACGGCATCTTCCTCAGCAACGGCCCCGGCGACCCGCAGCCGTGCGACTACGCGATTGCCGCCACGCGCGATCTGATCGACACCGGCATCCCGACCTTCGGCATCTGCCTGGGCCACCAGATCCTCGCGCTGGCCTCGGGGGCGAAGACCTTCAAGATGAAGTTCGGCCACCACGGCGGCAACCACCCGGTCAAGGATCTCGACTCCGGCCGCGTCTCGATCACCAGCCAGAACCATGGCTTCGCGGTGGACGAGAAGACGCTGCCGAAGAACCTGCGACCCACGCACGTGTCGCTGTTCGACGGCACGCTGCAGGGCCTGGCACGAACCGACAAGCCGGCCTTCTGCTTCCAGGGCCATCCCGAAGCCTCGCCCGGCCCACACGACATCGGCTACCTGTTCGACCGCTTCGTCGCGCTCATGGAGAAAAAGTAAATGCCGAAGCGCACCGACATCCGCAGCATCCTCATCATCGGCGCCGGCCCGATCATCATCGGGCAGGCCTGCGAGTTCGACTACTCCGGCGCACAGGCCTGCAAGGCGCTGCGCGAGGAGGGCTACCGCGTCATCCTCGTCAACAGCAACCCGGCGACGATCATGACCGACCCGGGCATGGCCGACGCCACCTACATCGAGCCGATCACCTGGCAGATGGTCGAGAAGATCATCGCCAAGGAGCGGCCGGACGCGCTGCTGCCCACCATGGGCGGGCAGACCGCGCTGAACTGCGCGCTCGACCTGCACAAGTACGGCGTGCTGTCCAAGTACGGCGTCGAGATGATCGGCGCCAACGAGCACGCGATCGAGAAGGCCGAGGACCGCCTGAAGTTCAAGGACGCGATGACCGGCATCGGCCTGCACTCGGCCAAGTCGGGCATCGCGCACTCGATGGAAGAGGCGCTGGACGTGCAGCGCCGCATCACGCAGGAGATCGGCGGCACCGGCTTCCCGATGGTCATCCGCCCCAGCTTCACGCTCGGCGGCACGGGCGGCGGCATCGCCTACAACCCGGAGGAGTTCGAGGAGATCTGCAAGCGCGGGCTCGACCTCTCGCCGACCAACGAGCTGCTCATCGAGGAGAGCCTGATCGGCTGGAAGGAGTACGAGATGGAAGTCGTCCGCGACAAGGCGGACAACTGCATCATCGTCTGCTCGATCGAGAACCTCGACCCGATGGGCGTGCACACCGGCGACTCGATCACCGTGGCGCCGGCGCAGACGCTGACCGACAAGGAATACCAGCTGCTGCGCGACGCCTCGATCGCCATCCTGCGCGAGATCGGCGTCGACACCGGCGGCTCCAACGGGCAGTTCTCGATCAACCCGGACACCGGCCGCATGGTCGTGATCGAGATGAACCCGCGCGTATCGCGCTCCTCGGCATTGGCGTCGAAGGCCACCGGTTTCCCGATCGCCAAGGTGG
>NZ_CALRZC010000286.1:0-9364 GCF_943372545.1 Variovorax sp. YR752
CGTGCTCAACTGCGAAGCCGCGCTGTTCGCGCTGGAGCACGCCGCGGTGTTCGAAGCGCAGGCGCGCCAGATCCGCGAAGGGCGCGACCAGCTCATGGCCGCGCTGGCCCGGCTGCCGGGCGTGAAGACCTGGCCCAGCGACGCCAACATGATCCTGCTGCGCGTGCCCGATGCCACCCGTACCTTCGAGGGCATGAAGGCCCGCGGGGTGCTGGTGAAGAACGTTTCTAAAATGCATGAACTGCTCGCCAACTGCCTGCGCCTCACCGTCGGAACGGCCGACGAGAACGCGCAGATGCTGGCGGCGCTCGAAGCCTCACTATGACCACCCCCACGACCCCGGGCAGCACCGATCGCATCGCGACGGTCTCCCGCAACACCGCCGAGACGAAGATCACGGTCAGCGTCAACCTCGACGGCACCGGCAAGGCCAAGCTCTCCACGGGCATCGGCTTTTTTGATCACATGCTCGACCAGATTGCCCGCCACGGGCTGATCGACCTGGACATCGACTGCGAGGGCGACCTGCACATCGACGGCCACCACACGGTGGAAGACGTGGGCATCACGCTCGGCCAGGCCGTGGCCCAGGCCATCGGCGACAAGAAGGGCATTCGCCGCTACGGCCATGCCTACGTGCCGCTGGACGAAGCGCTGAGCCGCGTGGTCATCGACTTCTCGGGCCGCCCGGGCCTCGTGATGCACGTGCCCTTCACCAGCGGGATGATCGGCACCTTCGACAGCCAGCTCACCTACGAGTTCTTCCAGGGCTTCGTGAACCACGCCTTCGTCACGCTGCACATCGACAACCTGAAGGGCGTGAACGCGCACCACCAGTGCGAAACCGTGTTCAAGGCCTTCGCCCGCGCCATGCGCGGCGCGCTGGAGCTCGATCCGCGCTCCGTCGGCGTCATCCCCTCGACCAAGGGCTCGCTCTGACCTCCGTTCGCGAACAGCTATGAAATCTGTAGCAGCCAATTCCGTCGCCGTCGTCGACTACGGCATGGGCAACCTGCACTCCGTGTCGCAGGCCGTGCGCCATGCGGCCGACCAGGTGGGCGTCGAGGTGTTCGTCACCTCCGATCCCGACGTGGTGCGCAAGGCCACGCGCGTGGTGCTGCCGGGGCAGGGCGCCATGCCCGACTGCATGCGCGAGCTGCGCGATTCGGGCCTGCAGGAGTCGGTGCTCGAAGCGGCGGCCAACAAGCCGCTCTTCGGCGTGTGCGTGGGCATGCAGATGCTGCTGTCGCGCAGCGACGAAGGCCCGACCGACGGCCTGGGGCTCATTCCCGGCGAGGTCATCAAGTTCGACCTGGCCGGTCGCCTGCAGCCCGACGGCAGCCGCTTCAAGGTGCCGCAGATGGGCTGGAACCAGGTGCGCCAGGCCCAGCCGCACGCGGTGTGGGCGGGCATTCCCGACCAGAGCTACTTCTATTTCGTGCACAGCTTCTACGCGCGCCCGGCCGACGCCCGGCACAGCGTGGGCGAGGCGGATTACGGGGCATGCTTTACCGCAGCCATCGCACGCGATAACATTTTTGCCACCCAGTTCCACCCGGAGAAGAGTGCGGACCACGGGCTGCAGCTGTATCGCAACTTCCTCCACTGGAATCCCTGAACCTTTTTTCCCGACCGGGCCGAACCCTCCACAGCCCGGCTTTCGCACACTCGCGCCACTTCCATGCTCCTCATTCCCGCCATTGATCTCAAAGACGGCCACTGTGTTCGCCTCAAGCAGGGCGACATGGACCAATCCACGGTCTTCAGCGAAGACCCCGCCGCCATGGCCCGCAAATGGGTCCAGGCCGGCGCGCGCCGGCTGCACCTGGTCGACCTGAATGGCGCCTTCGCCGGCAAGCCGCAGAACCACGCGGCCATCAAGGCGATCCTGAAGGAAGTCGGCGACGACATCCCGGTGCAGCTCGGCGGCGGCATCCGCGACCTGGACACCATCGAGCGCTACATCGACGACGGCCTGCGCTACGTGATCATCGGCACCGCCGCGGTCAAGAATCCGGGCTTCCTGAAGGACGCCTGCGTGGCCTTCGGCGGCCACATCATCGTGGGGCTCGATGCCAAGGACGGCAAGGTCGCCACCGACGGCTGGAGCAAGCTCACGGGCCACGAGGTGGCCGACCTGGGCAAGAAGTTCGAAGACTATGGGGTCGAATCGATCATCTACACCGACATCGGCCGCGACGGCATGCTCTCGGGCATCAACATCGACGCCACCGTCAAGCTCGCGCAGGCGCTGACCATCCCGGTGATCGCTTCGGGCGGCCTGTCGAACATGGCCGACATCGACCAGCTCTGCGCGGTCGAGTCCGAGGGCGTCGAGGGCGTGATCTGCGGTCGCGCCATCTACTCGGGCGACCTCGACTTCGCCGCCGCCCAGGCGCGCGCGGACGCGCTGGCCGGCGCCTGACGCCTTTCCCCCTGTACAGGCCATAGCGCGTGCTCTCCGCGCTCGCCATTGCCAACTACCGCTCGCTGCGCCAGCTGACGGTGCCGCTGGGCCGCCTCACGGTGGTCACCGGTGCCAACGGCAGCGGCAAGTCGAGCGTGTACCGCGCGATGCGGCTGCTGGCCGACATCGCCAATGGCGGCGTGATCCGCTCGCTGGTGCGCGAGGGCGGGCTTTCATCGACTTTGTGGGCCGGGCCCGAGCGCTTCTCGGCCGCCATGCTGCGCGGCGACATGCCGGTGCAGGGCACCACCCGCAGCGAGCCGGTGGCGCTGAAGCTGGGCTTCGCCGGTGCCGAGGCCGACGATTTCGGCTACGCCATCGACATCGGCCTACCGCCGCCGATCCCATCGACCGCCTTTTCGCGCGATCCGCAGATCAAGCACGAGGCGATCTGGAGCGGCCCGTTGCTGCGCCCCGCCACGCATCTGGTCGACCGCAAGGGCGCCGCGCTGCGCCTGCGTGACGGCAAGGGCTGGCAGGCCGTCGGCCGGCCGATCCCGGCCTTCGCCAGCATGATGACCGAGCACGCCGACCCGCGCGACGCGCCCGAGATGCTCACGCTGCGCGAGCAGATGCGCTCCTGGCGCTTCTACGACCACTTTCGCTCGGACGCCGAGGCGCCCGCGCGCCAGCCGCAGCTGGGCACCTACACGCCCGTGCTCGCCAACGACGGTGCCGACCTGGCCGCTGCCCTGCAGACCGTCCGCGAGATCGGCGACGGCGAGGCGCTCGACAGCGCCGTGGACGACGCCTTTCCGGGCGCCCGCATCGAGGTGCACGCGAACGGCGACCGCTTCGAGACGTTGATGCACCAGCACGGCCTGCTGCGCCCGCTGACGGCGGCAGAACTCTCGGACGGCACCCTGCGCTACCTGTTGTGGATCGCGGCGCTGCTGACGCCCCGTCCGCCCGCGCTGCTGGTGCTCAACGAGCCCGAGACCAGCCTGCATCCCGACCTGCTGCCGGCGCTCGGCCGCCTCATCGCGCAGGCCGCGCGGGCGTCGCAGGTGATCGTGGTGTCGCATGCGGCGCGCCTGATCGCCGCCCTGGACGACAGCGACGGCCTGCAACCGGTGGTGCTCGAAAAGCGCTTCGGCGAGACCCGCATCGCGAACCTCGACATGAGCGAGATGCCGCGCTGGGAGTGGCCGGCGCGGTAAAGAAGGGCAGGCGGCAGGCCTACTCGGCCTTCACCGCCATCGTCTGGATGATCGTTTCCAGCTGCGCGCTCATCGGCAGGTTGAGGCTTTCCCCCGAGGGCAGCTTGCGCATGAACCAGCGCTTGTACTGCCGGTGAATCTCGCCGTCTTCCGCCAGCACCTGGAAGGTGTCGATCACCACCTTATTGAGCTGCGCGTCGCCCTTGCGGTACATGACGGCGTAGGGGTCGTAGGAGAGAAAGTCGCCCACCACCTCGTACTGCGCCTTGGCGGCATCGCGCGCGATGAGGCCGTAGAGCAGCACGTCGTCGGTGGCGAAGGCGTCGGCCTGGCCGTCCTTCACGAGCGCGAACGATTCGGCATGGTCGCGTGCCACCTTCAGCTCGATGTTGAGCTTGAACTTCTGCGACAGGTCGCGCAGCGTCTTCTCGTTGGTGGTGCCGGCCGTCACCGCCACCTTCTTGCCGGCCAGGTCGCGGAACGACCGGATCGGCGCGCCCTTCTTCACCAGCACCTTGGTGCCCGAGACGAACATCGTCGGCGAGAAGGCCACGCGCTTCTGGCGCTCGAGGTTGCTGGTGGTGGAGCCGCACTCGAGGTCGACCTGGCCGCTCACGACCGCGTCGATGCGCGAGTCGGAGGTGACGGGCACCCACTGGATCGTCAGGCTCTTGTTGACTGTGTCCTCGATGGCCGTGACGAGCGCACGGCACAGCTCGATGGAATAACCGATCGGCTCCTTGCGCGCGTTGAGGTACGAGAAAGGCACCGAGGCCTCGCGGTGGCCGATGGCGATGGTGCCGCTCGCACGCACCTTGGCCAGCGTGCCGCTGAGCACGGTGGGCGCCTGCTCCTGGGCCTGCGCTGCGATTGCCAGCAGCGACAGGACCCAGGCGGCGAGCAGGCGGACAGGGCGTTGCATGGCCGCGTGCCTCACGCGTGCGCCGGGTGGGCGAGGGTGGCTGCGGCTTCCTCGTCGAGCGCCTTGGCGTTGACCTCGGCCTCGCTCTCGGAGAGCAGCTCGCCCTCCCACTTCGCGACCACGGCGGTGGCAATCGAGTTGCCCACCGCGTTGGTGGCCGAGCGGCCCATGTCCAGGAAGGTGTCGACGCCCAGGATCAGCAGCAGGCCGGCCTCGGGAATGTCGAAGTGGTTCAGCGTGGCGGCAATCACCACCAGCGAGGCGCGCGGCACGCCGGCCATGCCCTTGGAGGTGAGCATCAGGATCAGCAGCATCGTGATCTGCGTGCTGATCGGCATGTGGATGTCGTAGGCCTGCGCGATAAACAGCACGGCGAAGGTGCAGTACATCATCGAGCCGTCGAGGTTGAACGAGTAGCCCATCGGCATCACGAAGCTGGAGATCTTGCGCTTCACGCCGAAACGGTCGAGCGCCTGCAGGATCTTCGGATACGCGGCCTCGGAGCTCGCGGTGGCGAACGACAGCAGGAACGCTTCCTTGATGAGCACCAGCAGCTTGAACACGCGCGGCCCGAGGAACAGCAGGCCGGCCATGATGAGCACGCCCCACAGCACGAACAGGCCCAGGTAGAAGTCGCGCATGAACACCGCGAACTTGATCAGGATGCCCAGTCCGTTCACCGCCACGGTGGCGGCCATGGCGGCCAGCACCGCCAGCGGCGCGAGCTTCATGACGTAGCCCGTGATCTTGAGCATCGCGTGCGACAGCTCCTCGATGGCGGCCACCAGCGTCTTGGCCTTGTCGCCGAGCGAAGCCAGCGCCACGCCGAAGAACATCGAGAACACCACGATCTGCAGGATCTCGTTGTTGGCCATGGCTTCCGCGAACGACTTGGGCACCGTGTGGCTCACGAAGTCCTTGAAGGTGAATTTGTTGGTCGCCAGGTTGGCCGAGGCGCCGATGTCGGGCAGCGGCAGGCCCAGGTTCTCGCCGGGCTTGAGCACGTTGGCCATGACCAGGCCGATCACGAGCGAGATCAGCGACGCGGTGAGGAACCAGCCGATCGCCTTGCCGAACACGCGGCCGACCGACTTGGCGTCGCCCATGTGTGCGATGCCCACCACCAGCGTGGAGAACACCAGCGGGCCGATCAGCATCTTGATGAGGCGCAGGAAGACGTCGGAGATGATGGAGACGTAGTCGGCGACCTCCTTGGCGGCCTTCTTGTCCGGAAAGCTCGTGAAGATCATGTAGCCAACGATGATGCCGAGCACCATGGCCATCAGGATCCAGGCGGCCATCGGCAGCTTTTTCTTCATGCGTATCCCCTTGAGTCGTGTGAGAGTGGTTCTTTTCGAGTGCACGGGACCGACCCGGCACAGGGTATCCAAGAAAGGCGCAGGCACGCAATGGCCCGCTGTCAGGATGCGGCGGCTGCCTACAATTCCTCACATGGACATCCGCTCGATCGAGTTTCGAGGCCAGCCGGCGTTGCACGCCGAGGCGGCCGATGGCAGCACCCTGACGGTCGCGCTGCATGGCGCCCAGGTGCTTTCCTGGGCCCCGGCCCGCGGTGGGGAGCGACTGTATCTGAGTCCGAAAGCCGTTTTTGACGGCCAAACAGCCATCCGCGGCGGCATTCCCCTGTGCTGCCCCCAGTTCAACCAGCGCGGCATGCTCCCCAAGCATGGCTTCATGCGCAATCTGCCTTGGATTCGCGAGGAATCGGGTGCGGCCGACACGCTGCGGCTCGTGCTGCGCGACAACGAAGCCACCCGCCGCCTCTGGCCGCATGCCTTCGAGGCGCGGCTGGACGCCACGCTCGCGGCCGGCCAGCTGCGCACCGCGCTCACCCTGACCAACACCGGCGATGCGCCCTGGCCGTTCTCGGCCGCGCTGCACACCTACCTGCGCGTGGACGACATCGCCACGGCGCGCCTCGAAGGCCTGCAGGGCGCGCCGCGCTGGGACGCCGTGCGCGATGTGCGCCAGACCGAAACGGCCGCCGCGCTGCAGTTCGACACCGAGTTCGACAGCGTCTACACCGCCCCGGCGCAGCCGCTGCGGCTGGTGCAGCCCGGCGGCACGCTCGAAATTACCCAGAGCGCCAGCTGCACCGAAACCGTGGTCTGGAACCCCGGCGCCGTGCTCGGTGCGACACTTGCGGACATGCCCGCAGAGGGCTTCCGCCACATGCTCTGCGTCGAAGCGGCCCGCATCGACGAACCCGTCGTGCTGGCCCCCGGCGCCCAATGGCAGGGCTGGCAACAGCTCCGCGTTCTCTGACCGACCGATTTCTCCCTTGTTCACCACCCCATGCTTGCCAAACGCATCATTCCCTGCCTCGACGTCACCGGCGGCCGTGTCGTCAAGGGCGTCAACTTTCTCGAGCTGCGCGATGCCGGCGACCCGGTCGAGATCGCCGCGCGCTACAACGCGCAGGGCGCCGACGAACTCACCTTTTTGGACATCACGGCCACCAGCGACGGTCGCGACCTCATCCTGCCGATCATCGAAGCGGTGGCCTCGCAGGTCTTCATTCCGCTGACCGTGGGCGGCGGCGTGCGCACCGTGGCCGACGTGCGCCGGCTGCTCAACGCGGGCGCCGACAAGACCAGCTTCAACTCGGCCGCCATCGCCGATCCGCAGGTGATCAGCGACGCGGCCCAGAAGTACGGCTCGCAGTGCATCGTGGTCGCCATCGACGCCAAGCGCCGCAGCCCCGAAGACGCCGCCACGCGCGGCGCGGGCTGGGACGTCTACAGCCACGGCGGGCGCAAGAACACCGGCCTCGACGTGGTGCAGTGGGCGATCGAGATGGCGCGCCGCGGCGCGGGCGAGATCCTGCTCACGAGCATGGACCGCGACGGCACCAAGAGCGGCTTCGACCTCGCACTGACGCGCGCCGTGAGCGACGCGGTCAACGTGCCGGTGATCGCCTCGGGCGGCGTCGGCAGCCTCGACGACCTGGCCGACGGCATCCAGAAGGGCGGCGCCGACGCGGTGCTGGCCGCGAGCATCTTCCACTACGGCGAACACACCGTGGGCGAGGCCAAGGCCCGCATGGCCGAGCGCGGGATTCCCGTGCGCATCGACGCCTGAGACGCGTCCAAAGGGTCTTTCCTATCCTCGACAATATCCCCATGAATTGGCTTGATGAAGTGAAGTGGGACGCGAACGGGTTGGTGCCCGTGATCGCCCAGGAACAAGGCACGAACGACGTGCTCATGTTCGCGTGGATGAACCGCGAGGCGCTCGAAAAGACCGCCGAGTTGGGCCGCGCGGTGTATTTCAGCCGCTCGCGCAACAAGCTGTGGTTCAAGGGCGAGGAGTCGGGCCACGTGCAGACCGTGCACGAGATCCGCCTCGACTGCGACAACGACGTGGTGCTGCTCAAGGTGACCCAGCTCGGCCACGAGCCCGGCATTGCCTGCCACACCGGCCGCCACAGCTGCTTCTTCAGCAAGTACGAAAAGGGCCAGTGGACCGTGGTCGAACCGGTCTTGAAAGACCCGGAGTCGATCTACAAATGACCGCCACAGTGAACGACGCCCCCAACACCTCCGACGCACTCGCCCGCCTGGCCGCGGTGCTCGAGAGCCGCCTGCCCGCGAACGGCGGCGACCCCGAGAAGAGCTACGTCGCCCGGCTGCTGCACAAGGGCCCGGACGCCTTCCTCAAGAAGATCGGCGAGGAAGCCACCGAGGTCGTGATGGCCGCCAAGGACGCCGACCACGGCGGCGACCGCTCGAAAATAGTGAACGAAGTGGCCGACCTGTGGTTCCACACCATGGTGGCGCTGGCCCACTACGGTTTCTCGCCAGCCGACGTTGTCGCGGAGCTCGAGCGCCGCGAGGGCACCAGCGGCATCGAGGAAAAAGCCCTGCGCAAGGTGCAGGCCCGCGAAGCTTCCAACGACTGAATGATCGATTGAAAGGGCATCGACCATGGCCAATGACATCGTGAACGTGGAACCCGACGACTCCCTCAAGACCTGGGGCTGGGTCAGCTACGTGCTGCACCTGATCGTGGCCATCGGCGCGGTCGTGCCGGGCGCGCAGGCCTCCGTGCTGCTGCTGCTCATCGCGCTGCTGATCGACTTCGTGAAGCGCGACGATGCGGCCGGCACCTGGCAGGCCTCGCACTTCAGCTGGCGCATCCGCTCGGTGCTGTGGGCCGGCCTGCTGTACATCGTCACCTCGTGGCTCTGGCTGCTGCTGTTCGTGCCGGGCTGGATCGCCTGGAGCCTGATTTCGCTGTGGTTCCTCTACCGGATCGTGAAAGGCATGATCCGCATGAACGACAGCCGTCCCATGGAACCCAAAGATGTCATCTGATCCGAACTGCGTCTTCTGCAAAATCGTCGAAGGCAAGATCCCGTCGCGCAAGGTCTACGAAGACGACGACCTGTTCGGCTTTCACGACATCTCGCCCTGGGCGCCGGTGCATTTCATGCTGGTGCCGAAGAAACACATCGCCTCGATGGCGCAGCTCACGCCTGAGGATTCGGCGCTCATGGGCAAGATCATGACGCTGGCCCCCCAGCTGGCGCTGGAGCAGGGCTGCAGGCCCTATCCGGAGGGCGGCTACCGCGTCGTCGTGAACACCGGCGCCGAAGGCGGACAGGAGGTTCACCATCTCCATGTGCACGTCATGGGCGGCCCCCGGCCCTGGCTTCGCGGCTGAGTGGGGCCTGCCCACACCATGCAAGGGGTCGCGAAGCTCGCCACAGCCCGCCCATCAAGGCGCGTGACGCCGTGCGTGCGTCCGCACGCACAAGGAGCGCAACGCCGAGGGGCGGGCTGTGGCGAGCTT
>NZ_CALRZC010000287.1:0-9359 GCF_943372545.1 Variovorax sp. YR752
TGGAACAGCTCCAGCGCACGAAGGCGCGGCAGCGTGGCCTTCAGCCCGCTGGTCTTGAGCTCGTCGATGCGTTCGCGCGGCGTGTGGGGCATGGTGGCTTGTGTCAGGTCATCGATCGCCGCGGCCTGGCCGGACCCAGGCGACCAGCGGCAGCAGCCAGCGCGGCCGCCAGCTCAGCGAGAAGGCGATCAGCAGGGCCGATCCGGCCAGCGCCATCACCCAGACGAGCACCGCCATCGTGGCGTGGTCGGCACGCAGGCACAGGCCCAGCGCGAGCAGCAGCGCAGCGGCGCCCATTGCGCGCAGCAGGCGCACGGTGCTGCGGCCGGCAGCGGCCTCACCACGCACCTGCTGCCAGTGGGTCTGCATCGCCAGCGCCAACCAGCCCAGCCCGCAGGTGGTGCACAGCAACGCGGCGGCCAGCAGCAGGGGCTTGCCGCCCATCATCACGGCCTCAGGCACCGGCGGCCTCCGGGCTGGCAGCGGTGCTAGCTTCGTCGTTCTCGAGCGCTGCCGGCTCGGCCATGCCGCGCTCGCGCTGGCGCAGCCGGCGTGCAGCCAGCGCGGCGATCGCGGCGCTGGCCAGCAGCGCCAGGTCCAGCCCCGCCACCGGCCAGTAACCCGCCATGATGGTGCGGCCCAGGTGATCGCCGGTGGTCGCCCAGTTCAGCCCGACCGCGGCCACGGCGAGCACGGCGATCGCCCAGCACTGCTCCCGCCACGCCGGCGCGATGCGCGCCTCGCGCACCGGCGCCGTGCGCCACGCCGCATGGCCGAACGCGAGCAGCCAGGCGGCCCAGAACGCGCCCTCCTCCCAGTCGCCACGCTGCGCCAGGCCGGCCGGCAGCAGCCGGTTGGCGACCAGGATCGCCAGCGCCGCGACCACCATGCCGGTGACCGTGGTGACGGCCAGCGCGTCGACCCAGCGCGCGCCGCCCACGCCGGCCCTGGCATGCTGCTTCTTGCGCTTCTCGACGAAGAAGATGAAGCCGGTGGCGATGCAGGCGCAACCGGCCAGGCCGCCGAGCACGTAGAACCAGCGCAGCAACCAGTGCTCGAAGTGCTGCAGGTGCAGCCCGGTGAGGAACTCGTTAATGCTGGTGACGGCGCTGGGCGGCGGCTCCTCGCGGATCACCCGGCCGGTCGGCCCTTCGAAGTGCACTGCCTGGCCGACCAGCGCGACGCGGTCGCTGCCGGCGCGGAAGATGCTGACGTAGCTGTTGGCGTCGCCGACATGGTTGACGGCGAGGAAGCCGACCTCGCCGGGCATGCCGCGTGCCTCCCAGCGCCGCTTGGCCTCGAGCACCATTGCGTCCACCGAGGCCAGCGGCGCCGCGACCCCGGCCGGCTTGAAGGCCAGGCCCTTGGCCTGCGCCTCGGCGATGGCGTGGCGCATTGCCAGCGGTTGGAGCTGCGTGGTCGAGACCGGCAGGTAGATGCCGGCGAAGATCGTCAGCCCGGACAGCGCGAAGATGAAGTGGAACGGCAGCGCGACCACGCCGGTCAGGTTGTGCAGGTCCAGCACGCTGCGCTGGGTGTGCTTGTTCGGCCTGAAGGTGAACAGCTCGCGGAAGATCTTGCGGTGCATCACCACGCCGCTGACCAGCGCCGCCAGCATCACCAGCGCCGCCAGCCCGACGATCCAGTAGCCCAGGTCCTTCCAGTGCAGGTGCAGGCTGTAGTGCATCGGGTAGAAGAACGCGCTGCCGATCTTCAGCTGGTCGTGCGGCAGCACGCGGCCGTCGCGCGGGTCGATGGTCAGGTGGCCGTGCACATGGTCGTCGGGGTCGTTCGGGTTGTTGGTGACCGCGAACTCGGCGAACAGCGACAGCACCGGGTCGCGGTGCGTCGTGTAGGCGCTCCAGTTCATCAGCGGCAGCGTGGCCAGCAGCGGGCCGCCGACACGCTCGCGCGCCGCCTCGAGCTCCTCGGCCTCCGGCGTGACCTGGCGGAAGATCGGCGCCAGCAGCTTGTCGAAGGAGGGCATGGGCTGCGGCTCGAAGCGTGTCTGCGGAATCGCCCAGCGGTCGATCTCACGGTCGAACACCGACAGCGCGCCGAAGAAGAACGCGATCATCAGCACGTAGCCGAGCACCAGGCCGAACCAGGTGTGCAGCCAGGTCATCGAGAGGCGGAAGCTGGAGAACATGGTGACGTGCTCCGAAGGTGATCAGCTCAGGCTGCGCGACATTGCCCAGGCGGCGCCGGTCATCGCAGCGCCGCCGCCCGCAAGCACGGCCCATACGCGGGCGAGGCTGGCGGCCGCGAAAGCCCAGCAGAACACCGCCAGGAAGACCAGGAAGGCCAGCAGGTAGATCAGCGTGCGCGCCTCGTCGTAGGCCATGCCGGCGGCGACGAGCAGGCTGATGCCGAAGGTCGCGAAGCCCCACACGAAGGCATAGCCGCCGGCCAGGCTGGCGGCCACGCGCGAGGCAACGTGCAGGCGGGTCAGGGGCATGGAGCTCATGGCAGGGAAGGCGATCTGCAGCGCTGCTGAATCACGGTCTTTTCGGTGGCGTTGCCTCAGTACGACCAGCCCAGGCTCACGCTGGCCTTGCGCGGCTCGCCGTACAGGCCCTGGTCCCAGTAGAGGCTGGTGAGGTACTTCTTGTCGGTGACGTTGTCGAGGTTCAGCGTCGCGTAGATCTTCGGGCTGAAGTCCCAGCGCGCCATCAGGTTCAGCAGCGCATAGGAGGGCTGGCGGATCTCGCCGGCGCCGGTGCTGCGCGAGGTTTCGCTGCGCCAGTTGACCGAGGCGCCGAGCTTGAGCGGCGGCAGCGCCTGCCAGGTGCCGGCGGCACGCAGCATCCGGCGCGGCGAGAAGGTGCGCACGTCTTCACCCTCGTCGTCGTGGATGGCCAGCTGCGTGTAGCCGGCGCTGAGCTTGATGCTGGAGGACAGCGCGCCCACCACCTCCGCCTCGAAGCCGCGCGAGCGGGTGTCCACACCCTCGTAGAGCGTCTGGTTGGTCGCGGTGTCGAAGCGCAGCGCACTGGCCAGGTTGGCCTGCTTGGCGCGGAACACCGCGAGGCTGGCGCTCAGCCGCTTGTCGAGCAGTTCGGCCTTCACGCCCAGCTCGGTGTTGCTGCCGGTGGCGGGTGCGAGGCGCTGCAGGTCGTCGCCGAGCTCGAACTGCGGCAGGAAGATCGAGGTCCAGCTGCCGTAGAGCGACCATTGCGGCGCGACGTCCCAGACCGCGCCGACGTAAGGCGTGGTCTTCGTCTCCTGGCGCGCCCGGCTGACGCTGTAGCTGACGCCGCTGCTGTCGATGCGCGTGTGGTTGGCGCCGAGCACCAGGTGCAACGCATCGCTCGCGCTCAGTCGGGTGGCTGCGTAGAGGTTGCGCTGCTTGTCGGTGAAGCGTGCGCCGTCGCCGGCGACGTCGAAGGTCGATTCGGGGTACTGGCCGTCCCAGGTGGCGAGGTCCGGGAACGGCGCGCCGACGTCCGGGTTGCTGCCGTAGGTCGACTGCGCATGCAGGCGCGAGCGCGACGTGGTCGCACCCACCACCAGCTCGTGCTCGCGGCCGGCCAGCGTGAACGGGCCGCTGGCGCGCAGGTCGGCGATGTCCTGCCGGTTGGTGGTCGTGTAGATCGACGGGTAGATCGCCAGGCCGGAGCCGTCCACCGGGTCGGGCAGGCCGTAGACGTAGAACAGCTTGCCGTCGCCGCGGATCTGCTTGTGCGTCAGCACCGCCTGCGCCTGCCAGCCGTTGGCGAACTGGTGCCGGGCCTCGGCGAAGGTGATGGCGGTGTCCGACTTCCAGGAGGTCCACGACGGCGCCGTGCTGGTCGACACGTCATAGTCGGTCGGCGTGCCGTCGCTGTACAGCAGCGGCAACGCGCCCCACATCGAGCCGGTCGGCCGGTTCTGCTGCAGCGTGTGGCCGAGCGAGAGCATGGTGTCGGGCGTCACGTCGGCCTCGACGATGCCGTGGAACACGCCCTTCTTCAGGTGGTAGCGGTCGAGGTAGGAGTCCTTGTCCTGCGCGGCGACGACGAGGCGCCCGCGCACGCGGCCGTCGGCCGACAGCGGCCCGGCGAGATCGGCATCGACCCGGCGATCGTTCCACGAGCCCAGCGTCAGCGCGGCGCTGGCCTGCAGTTCGCGCGTCGGCCGCTTGCGCACGAAGTTCACCGCCGCCGACGGGTTGCCGGTGCCGCTGGTCAGGCCGGTGGCACCGCGGATCACGTCGATGCGGTCGTAGATCGCGGTGTCGAGGTCGCCGTCGACCAGCCCATAGGCAAACGGAAGGCCGATGCCGTCGATCTGGAAGTTGACGATGTCGAAGCCACGCGCGGTGTAGTAGGTGCGGTCGGTCTCGACCTTCTCGGCGACCACGCCGGTGGCGGCGTCGAGCACGACATTGACGCTGGTGAGCTTGAAGTCGTCGATCTGCGAGCGGGTGATGGTCGACATCGATTGCGGCGTCTCGCGCGCCGATTGCGCCAGGCCGGTGGCGCTGCGGCTGCGCCGCGTGGTCCAGGCGCCGGTGGCCTGCGTCGGCTCATCGGTCTCGGCCGCGCCGCGCACGGTGACGGCGGGCAGCGTGGCCTCGGGGCTGGACGCGGCGGCGGCCGGGGCGGCCACCTGCGCCGCGACCGGCAGGCAGGGCGAGAGGGCGAGCAGCAGGGCGGCGCCGCGGCGCCTCGGAGTGCGGGAGTTCATGGGAGGTCTCGTGGTCAGGGATTCGGTGTGGCAGCGGCTGCGGCGTCGTGCTGCGCCAACTGCTGCAGCGCGCGGCGCAGGCCGCTGCGGCTGGGGTTCTCGACGAACACGCAGCGTTTGCCGGTGCGCTTGCAGTGCTCCTTGACGCGCCAGTAGGCGTCGTGGCTGATGCAGCCGGTCTGGCAGATCACCAGGTCGGCGCTGGCCAGCGTGCCGTCGAGCAGCGCGGCGTGGTCGTGCTCGCCACCGTCGTGGTGCATGAAGCGGCCGCCGTGGTGTTCGACGATGCGCCGGTACACCGGCACGCTGGCCGGGCGGCCGCCGACACACAGCACCGCGCGCTCGGCGAGGTCGGCCGGCTCGGCGTGCTCGGCCACCGGCGGCAGCTCACGCGGGCGCTGCTGCAGTTCGGCCAGCGCGGCATCGGCGCGCCGGCGCTCGGCATCCAGCGCCAGATTCGTTCGCGAGAGGGCGCGCTCGAGGCCTCGCGCCCGCTCGGTCTGCGCCTCGAGCTCGGTGGCCAGCGTGGCGCGTGACTTCAGGTCGGGCGCCGCCTGTTCGAGCGCACGCAGCTGGTCCCACAGCGAGGCGATCACGGTGTCGCGGCCAATCAGCTCGGCGCGGCGCAACACCAGCTCGGCCTGCAGCTGCTCGAGCTTGCGCGCCTGCTCGGCCACCGCGCGGGTGTGGCGCTCCTGCTGGCGCGCCAGTTCGGCGGACAATCCGTCGCACTGCGCGCGCAGCGCGGCCAGTCGGCGGCGCTCCTCGCCCTGCCCTTCGCCGAGCTGGTGCTGGCGCATGTGCACGTCGTGCAGCACCTGCTCCTCGAGCGCATCGTCGCAGCGCGGATGGGTCAGCGTGGCCCACAACGCGCCGGCGAGGTCGTCGCCGTGCACGGCATGGCACCACCAGCGGCGCAGGCTGTCGGCATCCTTGAGCGCACCGATGTGCTTGAGTGCCAGCGCGTGACGACGGTCGAGCTCACGCTGCAGCGCTTCGGACAAGGCGCCGCGATGGCCGCACTCCTGCACCGCGCCGCTGTGCAGCTCGTAGTCGCCGGCGAGCACCTCGCCGCCCAGCGCCTTGTCAGCCACCCGGCGCAGCGCGGACAGGCTCAGGCAGACGCCGACCACCGGGCAGTGCGCATGCGCCGGCAGGTCCCACAGGCGACGGCGGCGCGTGCCCGGCGGCGGCGCCGGCGGGCGGATCAGCTCGGGCGGGCAGCAGGGCTGGCCGCCGGGATGCAGCAGGTGCGGCATGGCCAGGCGTGGTCTCGAAAGAGCACGGGCTGGCGTTGAGGCTGGCTGGTGCGAAGGCGGCCCGCAGGCCGCTGAAGCGAAGAGGGTCTACTTGGTGAGGATCAGCTTGCCGGCGGCGGTCAGCCGCAGGCGGTACTGCTCTCCCCGGTGGTCGATCAGCGCCTCGCGCCGTTCACCGAGCAGCACCGTGCTGCTCCAGCGCGGCAGCGCCGGCACCGCAGCGGGCGGCGTGGGCGCCGTGGGCGGCAGCGCGGGAGGTTCGATCGTCATGCGCTCATTCTAAATGCGAACCAGTCGCATTTGCAAGAAGCGCTGCGGCCGCTTCGGTCAGCCGTGTTCGCCGCGGCGCCGGTGGGCGCCCTCCATCAAGCGCTGCAGCACGCAGAACAGGCCGAGCAGCGCGCCGATCGCGATGCGCGTCCACCACGAGCTGAGCGAACCGTCGAACATGATCAGCGTCTGGATCACGCCGAGCATCAGCACGCCGGTCAGCGTGCCCATCACGTAGCCGACGCCGCCGGACAGCAGCGCGCCGCCGATCACCGTGGCGGCGATGGCGTCGAGCTCCAGCCCCTGCGCATGCAGCCCGTAGCCGGACAGCGTGTAGATGCCGAACAGCACGCCGCCGAGCGACGCGCACAGGCCGCTGACCGCATAGACCGCGATGCGCGTGCGCGCCACTGGCAGGCCCATCAGCTGCGCCGAACGTTCGTTGCCGCCGATGGCGTAGACGGCACGGCCGAAGGCGGTGCCGTGGGCCAGCCACACCGCCAGCACCAGCACCACCAGCGCGACGATCACCCCCGGCGTCACCTCGCCCAGCGGCCCGACCGGAATGCGCGCCTGCGACCAGGCCGTGAGCTGGGCCTCGCCGATCGGGATGGAGTCGATGCTGACCAGGTAGCACAGCCCGCGCGCGAGGAACATGCCGGCCAGCGTGACGATGAAGGCCGGGATCTGGAACACCTGGATGACGAAGCCCATCGCGGTGCCGAACAGCGCGCCACCGGCGAGCAGCAGCGGGATCAGCAGCAGCGGCGGCAGCTGCGCGCGTTCGACGCCCCAGGCCAGCAGCATCGTCGTCAGCGCGACCACCGAACCGACCGACAGGTCGATGCCGCCGGACAGGATCACGAAGGTCATGCCAATCGCGACGACGAGCAGGAAGGCGTTGTCGATCAGCAGGTTGAGGAACACCTGGCCGGAGAAGAAGCCGGTGTAGGCGAACGAGCCGCCGGCGAACATGGCGGCGAACAGGGCCACGGCGACCCAGCTCGGCAGCGTCTGCGCATCCAGTCTCATGACAAGCGCCTCCGCCCGAACACCCAGGCCCGCGCCTCGCTCGACTGCAGCAGGCAGACGAGGAACACCACCACGGCCTTTACCACCAGGTTGATCTCGGGCGGGACGCCCAGCGAGTAGATGCTGGTCGTCAGCGTCTGGATGATCAGCGCGCCGAGCACGCTGCCGCGCAGGCTGAAGCGGCCGCCGAGCAGCGAGGTGCCGCCCAGCGTGACGGCGAGGATGGCGTCGAGCTCGAGCAGCTGCCCCGCGTTGTTGCCGTCGGCGCTCTTGACGTTCGAGCTGATCATCAGCCCGGCCAGGCCGGCGGTCAGCCCGCAGAACGCGTAGACGCCGACCAGCAACCCGCGCGCGTTGATGCCCGACAGCCGCGCCGCGATCGGGTTGCCGCCGCTGGCCTGGATGAACAGGCCGAGTGCGGTGCGGTGCTTGAGCCAGGCCATCACCGCCAGCAGCGCGGCGACCAGCCACAGCGCGAACGGCAGCCCGAGCAGGTAGCCGCCGCCGATGAAGAAGTAGGGCTTGTAGTAGATCGTGATGATCTGGCCTTGCGTGATCAGCTGCGCGATGCCGCGGCCGGCCACCATCAGGATCAGCGTGGCGATGATCGGCTGGATGCCCACCGCCGCCACGAGCACGCCGTTGAACAGGCCGCACAGCGCCGCCACGCCGAGCGCCGCGGCCAGCGCCACCGGCATCGAGGTGCGCGTCGCGTAGGTCTGCTGGCCGTCGACGATCAGCAGCTGCCCGCCGATCAGCGCCGCCGCCACCGCCGCGGCGATGGCGACGATCGCACCCACCGAGATGTCGATGCCGCGCGTGGCGATCACCACCGTCATGCCCAGCGCCACCGCCATCAGCGGCGCGGCACGGTTGAGGATGTCGATCAGCGCGCCGTAGAGGTGGCCGTCGCGCCAGGTCAGCGCGAAGAACTGCGGGTTGGCGATGCCGTTGCCGGCGAGCAGCAGCGCCAGCACCAGCGCCGGCCAGAACTGCGGGTGGGCACTCCAGCGTCGCCAGTTCATGCCACCGCCTCCAGCGCTTCGTCATGGCCCGCGACGATGCGCAGCACGCGCGCTTCGTCGAGCTCGGCGGCGGGCAGCTCGGCGACCTGGCGGCGGTCGCGCATCACCACCACACGGTGGCTGGTGGCCAGCACCTCGGGCAGTTCGGCCGAGATGAAGACGATCGCCATGCCCTGCGCGCACAGCTCGAGCACGCGCTGCATGATCTCCTGCTTGGCGGCGACGTCGATGCCGCGCGTCGGTTCGTCGAGGATCAGCACCCGCGGCTCGGTGGCCAGCCAGCGCGCCAGGATGGCCTTCTGCTGGTTGCCGCCGGAGAGCTGGCCGATCGGCGTCTCGGCGTCGGCGGTGACGATGCCCAGGGCGGCGATGAAACGCTGCGCCAGTTCGCGCTGCTCGCGCGGGCTCAGGTGGCGGAACACACCGTGGCGCGCCTGCAGTGCGAGCACGATGTTCTCGCGAACGCTCAGCTCGGCGACGATGCCCTCGGTCTTGCGCTCCTCGGGGCAGAAGGCGAGTCCGTTGCGCAGCGCGTCGCGCGGCGAATTCAGCGTGAGCGGCGCGCCGGCCAGCGTGAGCGAGCCGCCGTCGGCGCGATCGGCACCGAACAGCAGCCGCGCCGTCTCGGTGCGGCCCGAGCCGAGCAGCCCGGCCAGGCCGAGCACGGCGCCGCCGCGCACGTCCAGGTCCAGCGGGCCGACGCTGCCGCGCAGCCCCAGGCCGCGCGCTTCGAGCAGCGGCGTGGTCGGGCCCTCGACGGGGCGCTGCGCGTCGAGCTCCCCCTCGCGCAGCGTGCGGCCGACCATCGCGCCGACCAGCGCCAGCTTCGGCAACTCGGCCGCGAGATGTTCGCCGACCACGCGGCCGTTGCGCATCACGGTGATGCGGTCGGCCATCGCGTAGGTCTGGTCGAGGAAGTGGGTGACGAACAGGATGGCGACGCCGCGCTCCTTGAGCCGGCGCATCACCGCGAACAGGCGTGCGGTCTCGGCCTCGTCGAGGCTGGAGGTCGGCTCATCGAGGATGAGGATGCGCGCCTGCTGGCCGACGGCGCGGGCGATCGCCACCATCTGCTGCACCGCCACCGGGTACTCGCCGAGCAGGC
>NZ_CALRZC010000288.1:0-9232 GCF_943372545.1 Variovorax sp. YR752
GGGCCGACAGCAGCGTGCAAAAAAGTCCGCGTGGACAATGCGGCGCATGTCCGATCTCCACGCCCTGACCCGGCAGTTCCCGCACCCCGGCCGCCTCGACGCCATCCTGCTGCGCCCCGCGCGGCGTGCGCCGGTTCAATCGGTGGAGGAGGTGCTGGCGATCGAAGCGCTGGGCCTGGAAGGCGACCGCAGCAGTGCCGGGCGCGGCGGCGGCAAGCGGCAGGTCACGCTGATCCAGGTGGAGCACCTGCCGGTCATCTCGGCGCTCGCGCAGCGCGTGGAAGGTGTCGACGCCGGCCTGCTGCGCCGCAACCTCGTCGTGTCGGGACTCAACCTGCTGGCGGCGCGGTCGCTGTTTCGCGACCAGCCGCTGGTGCTGGCGCTCGGGCCCGAGGTGCTGCTCGAGATCACCGGGCCCTGTGAGCCTTGCTCGCGCATGGAAGAACTGCTGGGCCCCGGTGGCTACAACGCCATGCGCGGGCATGGTGGCGTGACGGCGCGGGTGTTGCGTGGCGGTGTGCTGCGCGTTGGCGACGCTGTCGCCTGCCGCGTGGGCAGCAGCAGCGCCTGAGCGCCGTCTACATCAGGTTACGCAGCGACGCTTCGATGGCCGCCGCCGTGGCCAGCGGCTTTTCCATCGGGAACAGGTGGCTGCCATCGAGCATGGTGATGCGGCCCTTGGTGACCTGCTCGGTCATCGCCATGCCCACCTGCTTCATCTCGACCGACTGGCGCCCGCCGATGAAGGCCACCTTGCACTTGAGCGGGTGGCGGCGCAGCAGCCCGCCCAGCGTGTGGGGCAGGGTGTTGTAGATCGCGGTTTCCACGTCGCGGTCGAAGCTCAGGGCGCGCGTGTCTTCGCTGTCGAAGGTGCCGTGGTCGATGTAGTCGTGCAGCACCTGCTCGTCCCACTTCGCGAACGCCTTCTTGCTGCGGAAGTGCTCGAACACCGCCTCGCGGTGCTCCCAGCTGTTGCGCCGCTTGCGGCTGGTGGCGCCGGGCGACATGCTCTTCATGAACGGCGTGCGCTTGACCACGTTGAGCGTGTTCGCGCGCCAGCCGCCGAGGATCGGCGAGTCGATCAGCAGCACGCCGCGCGCCAGCTCGGGATGGCGCGCGGCGCACATGAGGCTCAGGAAGCCGCCCAGCGAATGGCCGATGAGAAACACCGGGCCGCCCGCGCGGTCGGCGCGCAGCTGGGCGAAGTCGGCCAACTGCTGCACCAGGTGCGGCCAGTTGTCGGTGACGGGGTACTTCGGGTCGTGCCCGAATTTCTCGATGGCGTCGACCTCGAAGCCCCGGTTGCGAAGGCTGTCGAGAACGACGCGGTAGGTGCTCGCCGGAAAGCTGTTGCCGTGCGAAAAAATGACAGGAGGCACGGACAGTTTCAGATGAGCTTTTCGTCGGGCGTGGAAATCTTGCGCAGCGGGCTGTGGCGCGTGGCCGGCATCCGCAGCGGGTGGTCGGTGACGCTGTCGTCCCACACCGGGTCTTCGATGCTGTCGAACACTTCGCGCAGCTTCTGGCCCCAGCTGTTGTGCATCATGCGGTAGTAGGGGTTGTCGGCGTCGATGCAGATCACGCGATCGGTCTCGAGCTTGTTGGCCTCGTACACCACCAGGTCGAGCGGCAGGCCGACCGACAGGTTCGACTTCATGGTCGAGTCCATCGACACCAGCGCGCACTTGGCGGCTTCGTCGAGCGGCGTCTCGGGCGTGAGCACGCGGTCGAGCACGGGCTTGCCGTACTTCGATTCGCCCACCTGGAAGTAGGGCGTCTCGGTGGTCGCTTCGATGAAGTTGCCGGCGGCGTAGACCAGGAACAGGCGCATGCCTTCGCCCTTGACCTGTCCGCCGAAGATGAACGACACGTTGAAGTCCAGGCCCGCATGCTTGAGCGCCTCGGCGTCGCGGTCGTACACGTGGCGCACGGCCGAGCCCAGCACGCGCGCGGCGTCGAACATGCTCTTGGCGTTCCAGATGGTGATGGGGTCGCCCTGCGAGCCGTCTTCGCGCGTTTCGCGCAGCTCTTCGATCTGCAAAATTTCGCGCACCGACTGCGAGATGCTCAGGTTGCCCGACGACAGCAGCACCATGACGCGATCGCCCGGCTGCTCGTAGACGATCATCTTGCGGAAGGTGCTGATGTGGTCCACGCCCGCGTTCGTGCGCGAGTCGGAGAGAAACACCAGGCCGGCGTTGAGTTTGATGCCTACGCAATAAGTCATGGGTTCGCCTTGCAGGAACTGGGCCCGCTCATGCGGTACTGCGTTCACGTGCGTTCAGTTTCTGGAGGGCATAGAGCGCGTCGAGGGCTTCGCGCGGGCTCATGGTGTCCGGGTCGAGGGCAGCCAGCGCGGATTCTACGGCGCTGACCATGGGGGTTTCGGCGGCGGGCGGGGGCGCGAACAGGTCGACCTGCGCACGCGTTTGCGCATGCTGCGATTCGAGTGCGTCGAGCGCCTGTCGCGCATGGTTGACCACCGCGGCGGGCATGCCTGCGAGGCGCGCCACCTGGATGCCGTAGCTCTTGCTGGCCGGGCCTGGCTGCATCTCGTGCAGGAACACGATGTCGCGGCCCGACTCGGTCGCGCTCACGTGCATGTTCACGGCGCCGTGGTGCGTGGCCGGGAACTCGGTCAGCTCGAAGTAGTGGGTCGCGAACAGCGTGAAAGCCTTGCTACGGTCATGCAGCTGCGCCGCGATGCCCGCCGCCAGCGCCAGGCCGTCGAAGGTGCTGGTGCCGCGGCCGATTTCGTCCATCAGCACCAGCGACTGCGCCGTGGCGCTGTGCAAAATCTGCGCGGCCTCGGTCATCTCGAGCATGAAGGTCGACTGCGCGTTGGCCAGGTCGTCGGCCGCGCCGATGCGCGTGTGAATCGCATCGATCGGCCCGAGCCGGCAGGCTGTCGCCGGCACGTGCGAGCCGATGGACGCCAGCAGCACGACGATGGCCACCTGCCGCATGTAGGTCGACTTACCGCCCATGTTCGGGCCGGTGATGATCTGCATGCGCTGCTGCGGCCCCATCTGCGTGTCGTTGGCAATGAAGCTGCCCGACGACTTCTCGGCCAGTCGCGCCTCCACCACCGGGTGGCGGCCCTGCTGGATCTCGATGCACGGATGCGACACGAAGGTCGGCGCGCGCCAGTTCAGCGTGTGCGAGCGCTCGGCCAGTGCGCACAGCGCGTCGAGCGCGGCGATGCCACCGGCCAGCTGCGTGAGCGTGGGCACCGAGGGTTGCAGCGCGTCGAGCAGCTGTTCGTACAGCCACTTCTCGCGCGCCAGTGCGCGGTCTTGCGCACTCAGTGCCTTGTCTTCGAAAGCTTTCAGCTCGGGCGTGATGAAGCGCTCGGCGTTCTTCAGCGTCTGGCGGCGGCGGTAGTTGTCGGGCACCTTCGAGAGCGCGCTTTGCGTCACCTCGATGTAGAAGCCGTGCACGCGGTTGAACTGCACGCGCAGGTTGCTGATGCCGGTGCGCTCGCGCTCGCTGATCTCGAGCTTGAGCAAAAAGTCGTCGCAGTTCTCGCTGATCTCGCGCAGCTCGTCGAGCTCGGCGTCGTGGCCGGTGGCGATCACGCCGCCGTCGCGCACCAGCGCCGACGGATCGGGCTTGATCGCGCGCACCAGCAGGTCGGCGCAGCCCGGCGGCGGCGCGAGGCGTTCGGTGATCTGCGCCAGCAGCGCCGCAGCGCCCGGCAGCAGCGGCGCCAGTTGTTCGGCTTTCGACAGCGCGAGCTGCAGCGCCACCAGTTCGCGCGGGCGCACCTGGCGCAGCGCAATGCGCGCCGCGATGCGTTCCACGTCGCTCGTGTTCTTGAGTTGCTCGCGCAGCGTGCGCCAGGGCGCGGCGGTGGCGCCGGGCCCGGGGGACTGCAGCGCACCGATGGCGTCGAGCCGGCCTTGGGCTTCGCTGCGGTCGCGGCGCGGCGAGAGCAGCCAGCGCTTGAGCAGGCGACTGCCCATGCCCGTCATGCAGGTGTCGAGCAGCGAGAACATCGTGGGCGAATCTTCGCCGCGCAGCGTCTGCACCAGCTCGAGGTTGCGACGCGTGGTGGGCGGCAGCTCGATCAGGTCGCCGTCGCGTTCCACCGACAGGCGCTGCACGTGCGACAGCGCGCGGCCCTGCGTGTGCTCGGCATAGCCCAGCAGCGCGGCGGCGGCGGCGTGCGCGTTGCCCAGCGATTCGGCGTTCCACGCCGCGAGGCTGTGGCTGCCCATCTGCTCGCTGAGCTTGCGCTCGCCCAGGCCCGGGTCGAACTGCCAGGCCGGACGCAGCGACAGCGTGAACGGCACGGCCGCACGCGCGGCCTTCAGGCGCTGTTCGAACGCGGGCGTGACCTCGGCGCTGTACAGCAACTCGCTCGGCGCGATGCGTGCGATCCAGGTTTCGAGCGCATCGGCCGGGCACTCGGCCAGCCGCAACTCGGCACCCGTCACGCTGAGCCATGCCAGCCCGCAGAAATTGCGCGTGCCCGCATGCACGGCGAGCAGCAGCGAATCGCTCTTGTCGTTGAGCAGTTCCGAATCGGTCAGCGTGCCGGGCGTGACCACCCGCACCACCTTGCGTTCGACCGGCCCCTTGCTGGCGCCGACCTCGCCCACCTGCTCGCAGATGGCCACGGATTCGCCGAGCTTGATGAGCCGCGCGAGGTAGGTGTCGACCGAGTGGAAGGGCACGCCGCACATCAGCACCGGCTGCCCGGCCGACTGGCCGCGCTGGGTGAGCGTGATGTCGAGCAGGCGCGAAGCCTTTTCGGCGTCGGCCCAGAACAGTTCATAGAAATCGCCCATCCGGTAGAACAGCAACGTGTCCGGATGGTCGGCTTTGAGGCCCAGGTACTGCACCATCATGGGCGTGTGCCCGGAGAAGTCGCTGGAAGAGGGGGCGGGGTGGGCAGTCGTCGTTTTCACTCGGGGATTATCGGGGACGGGCGGACGGGGATCAGCCGACGGTCAGCGTGACCGGCTTGCCGATGCGGCTGAGCATTTCGACCAGCGTGTCGATGGTGAACTTGGTTGTTTTCTTGTTCACCACGTCGGACACCCGGGGGCGCGAGACCATCAGGATCTCGGCTGCCTCGGCCTGCTTCAGCTGGTGCTCGTCGATCCAGCCGGCCAGCGCCTCCATGAGCTGCTGCTTCAGCAGGCGCGTGTCGTTGATCTGCTTGTGCGACGCGGCCTGCAGGCGGCGGGCCTCGGCCGGCGCAAAACCCAGCTCGAGGAAGAGATTGGCGCCCGGCGGGGTGACGTGGCGGATGGCGGTGTCGGTCTTCATGGTCTGTCCTTCCTGGCGTGGATCACGGCGCGGTAGCGCGCTTCTGCGATGGCCTTGTCCTGCGGGCTGGTCGCCTGAGTCTTCTTTTGAAAGCAGTGCAGGACATAGACGGCTTCCTCGAACTTCGCCACGTACATCACACGGTAGATGCCGCTGGCATCCCGCAGCCGGATTTCCCGCGTGCCGGCCCCCACGTCGTTGAAGGGCTTCCAGTCCGTCGGGTCCAGCCCGGCCTGCACCTTGCCCAGTTCAAAGCCCGCCGCGCGGCGCGGTTCCACGGGAAAGGCCAGCAGGTCTGCATAAGACGAGCCCACCCAGCGGATTTCCTTCTCGTCCATTGATGCACTCGCGTGTATAAGATTTTATACGCGAAGCCTGGTGCGTTTCACGCGCCATGACTCCCCCCTCGCGCGGCATTCTCCCGACGACCCGCGCAGCATCGCGCCGCAAGACACCTTTCCGGCTCCGAGGATGTGAACTTTGTGGGGAACTGACGCGGTTCGATGGCGCCTCGTGGGTGCCGCTCAGAACTTTGAATCCGGAAGTTGCATCCGAGCGTAGTCACGCGCATGACTGCGCGGACGCATAAGAACTTTGGAGGGAGATCCCAGTGAGCTTCGAGGACATCCGGAACCGATTTCAGGTACCAGCCCGCAAGGGCGCCAGGGTGCTGGTGCGCGGGCAACCCGGCACCGTGACCACCGTGCGGGGGCTCACGCTGCGCGTGCGGCTGGACGGCATGCGTTGGTCGCAGCCGTACATGCCGGACGAGCTGCAATGGCTGCCGGTCGATGCGCCCGAGGCGCCCGAACCGGACGGGGAGGCCGAAGCCGACCATTGACGCGGCCGGCGGCTCGCACCGCCCCTCCTAAAATCGCCCGGCGCAAACCCCGCGTGAAGAACAAAGGCGCCCATGGCCCCGTCGGATGAAATCAAAGGCCCTGCAGCGGACGCGCTCCCGGACACCGCCACCTTGCCCGCTGAACTCGCGGCGCTGTATCTGTGCATGTCGCCGGCCCAGCTGGCGGACCTGCGCAAGTCGAAACGGCCCGAAGGGCGCCCGGGCACGGGCAACAGCGGCCCGTCCGTCATCCGGCCCGTCGAAGGTACGGGCGGCGCCAAGGACCCGGCGCTCTACCAGCTCGGCACGCTGCGCGAATTTGCCAGGGCGAACGCTGCCCCTTCCGCCTTCGACACCGCGTTGAACACCGGCCTGCTGGGCTGGGTCAGCGCCAAGCTGCCTTTCTTCGCCGAGCGCGAGCCGCGCATCAAGCGCGGCAAGCGCGTGCTCATCGGCGGTGCCTGGGACCGGGCCGATCCGCTGCGCGAGCAGCGCTTCGTCGCGCTGGCCAAGGGCCGCATCCGCTTCACGTCGCTGACGTGTGCCGAAGCCGCGGCGAGCCTGTGGGCCGATGTGGCCAGCCACCGCGCCCTCGCCGACCAGGGGCTGGCGTTGCTCAGCCGCGAGACGCGGGCCATCGAGGCCTCACTGGTCGAGACCGCCGCCCTGGCCGCGACCGCATCGACCGATGCGTCGGCCTGAGTTCATTCCAAGTTCGAAGAGGGAAGCGCCCCGATGCTGATCAATTGCGTGGCCTATGAAAACGGCGCCAAGCTCGCCGACATTCCCGTCGAGGACATCAGCGAGTACATCTCCCGCGCCGGCTGTTTCGTCTGGGTGGCGCTCAGCGACGCCACGCCCGAAGAGCTGGCCCAGATGCAGGACGAATTCGATCTGCACCCGCTGGCTGTCGAGGATGCCCAGCACGGCCATCAGCGGCCGAAGGTGGAGGAGTACGGCGACTCGCTGTTCGTCGTGATGCACCTGGTCGAGCCCTCGACAGAAGAAGGCGAGGGCGGGCACAGCGTGAACGTGGGCGAGGTCAACGTGTTCGTCGGCAAGAACTACGTGCTGTCGGTGCGCAACCGCAGCCAGCAGGGCTTTCTGGGTGTGCGCGAGCGCTGCGAGCGCGAGCCCGACCTGCTGCGCAACGGCGCGGGCTTTGTGCTCTATGCGCTGATGGACGCGGTGGTCGACCGCTACTTCCCGGTGATCGACGCGCTCGAAGTGGAACTCGAATCCATCGAGCAGCAGATCTTTGCCCAGGGCGGCGCGGCGCGCGACAAGATCAAGCAGCTGTACGACCTGAAGCGCCGCAGCCTCATTCTCAAGCGCGCGGTGGCGCCATTGGTGGAGGCGGCGGGCAAGCTGCACGGCGGGCGCGTGCCGCAGATCTGCGTGGGCACGCAGGAGTATTTCCGCGACGTGGGCGACCACCTGGTGCGCATCAACGGCTCGATCGACGCGGTGCGCGACACCATTGCCACGGCGGTGCAGGTGAACCTCTCGATGGTCACCATCGAGGAGAGCGAAGTGACGAAGCGGCTCGCTGCGTGGGCCAGTATCTTTGCGGTGTGCACTGCGTTTGCGGGCATCTGGGGGATGAACTTCGAGCACATGCCTGAGCTGAAGTTTCGCTATGGGTATGCGATGGCGTTGGGGTTGATCGTCAGTACCTGCGGCTATCTGTACTACCGGTTCAGGCGCGTCGGCTGGCTTTAAGGGATTTGCTCCCTCCCCTTCCGGGGGAGGGTGGGGGTGGGGGCTCGCGGCCTTTCAACCATCAGCGGCTTTTCAAAGGCCGCTTGCCCCCATCCCAGCCTTCCCCCGGGAGGGGAAAGGGCAAGACCAACACCAATACTTACTCGTCGTGCGTGTCGTGCGTCGCTGCCGCACCGCGACGCCAGTAACCCGACGCCCGAACCCACTTCGGGTTCGCACCGCGTTCGCCCACGAGGTGCGCGCGCAGTGCCTTCGCAATCGCCGATTCGCAACCGACCCACGCATGGAAGTCGCCAGCCGGCAGTTCCATCGTTTTCAGCGTGTCGACCAGCACCGGGCTCAGGCCTGGTGCTGCGCCTTGGCGGTGCACCCAACGCAGCGTGAGTTCGGCCTGCGTCTCGAAGGGAATCTCGTCGGCTTTGCTGTCGACTTCCGCCAGCACCACCACGCGCGCACCGGCGGGCAGTTCGGCCAGGCGGCGTGCAATCGCGGGCAGGGCGGTGTCGTCGCCGATCAGCAAGTGCCAGTCGAATTCGGTCGGCACGATGAACGAGCCGCGCGGGCCGCCCACGCCGACGATGTCGCCGGGCTTGGCTTGCTCGGCCCACTGCGTGGCAGGGCCGGCGTCGTGCAGCGCGAAGTCGATCTCGAGCGTGTTGGCTTGCGCGTCGTGGCGGCGCGGCGTGTAGTCGCGCATGGCCGGGCGGCCGCCTTCGGGCCACACGGGGCCGTCGGGGCCAGCGGTCGGCAGCGCGAGCTGGCCGGTGGCGGTGTCAGGAAAGAACAGTTTCGCGTGGTCGTCGAAGCCGGGGCTCGTGAAGCCTTCGAGCGCGTCGCCGGTCAGCGTGATGCGGATCAGGTGCGGCGTCACGCGCTGCACGGTCTTCACCGTGAGTTGGCGAAAGCGCAGTTCGTGGCGCACGCGGCGCGGCGTGCGGTCGGGCGTGTTGGCAGAAGAGGAAGTGGTGGTGGTGAAGTCGGTCATTTCAGATGGGTTCAAATGCGTTCGAGCTGTTGTGCGGCGCTGTCGAGCACCGCGGCGAATTCGTGGGCTTGTTGTTCGGTGAGGGGGGCGCCGCCGAGGCGCAGGCGCATCGCGAGCTTCAGGTTCTCGATGGCGCGGGTGACTTGCGGGGGCCGTCCGGCGCGCGGGCCGGCGCCGTCCACGCCGCCTGCCATGCGGGCCATCATGGCGGCGGCCGTTTCGCGGTTGGCGGCCAAAAACTCCTGGCCGCTCGGCGTGATGCTGTAGCGCTTGCGACCGCCGACGTCGGCGGTTTCCACGCTCAGGTAGCCGAGTTCTTCCAGCAGCGTGAGCGTGGGGTAGACCACGCCGGGGCTCGGCGCGTAGGTGCCGCCCAGGCGGTCTTCGATGGCCTTGATGAGCTCGTA